>JBBILP010000132.1:0-4130 GCA_037444885.1 Actinomycetota bacterium
AGACATCCTGAGAAGGCTCGGCAAGGAAGTGCTCATCATCGACGGAGCGATGGGGACGATGCTGCAGCGCGTCGGCATCCCTCCTGAGCAGTGCCCCGAGCAGCTGAACCTCACGGCGCCGGACGTCATCACCGAGATACACCACAACTACGTTCTCGCGGGCGCCGAGTGCATCACGACCAACACGTTCGGCGGTTCGCGCGCGAAACTCGGGGAGTACGGCTTGGCCGACGAGGTCGAGCCGTTCAATCGGGCCGCGGTCCGCTTGGCTCGGCAGTCCGGAGCGCAGCACGTGTTGGCGAACGTGGGTCCGTCGGGGAAGGTGCTTCGGCCCTCCGGCGATGCCGCGTTCGACGAGGTGTTCGACGTCTTCGCCGAGCAAGCGTCCGCACTCGCCGCCGAGTCACCCGACGCCATCCTGATAGAGACCATGACCGACATCTCCGAGGCGAGGTGCGCGGTTCTCGCGTGTCGCGAGGTGTGTGACCTGCCGGTGTTCGCGTCCGTGACGTTCGGGCAGGACGGTCGTATGGAGCTGTCGGGAACGGAGCCCGAGGTCGCGGCTCTCGTACTCGAGGCGGCAGGAGCCACGGCTGTCGGCATGAACTGTGGACTCGGCCCCGAGCACATGCTGCCGCTCGTGGAACGCATGGCTCGCGCAACGTCTCTGCCGATTGTCGTGCAGCCCAATGCCGGTATCCCGTGGCTCGAGGACGGCCGGACGATCTTCCCGGGTACGCCGGACGAGATGGGGGAGCACGCGGCCCGCTTCGTCGACCTTGGAGCGACGCTCGTGGGTTCGTGCTGCGGCTCCTCACCGGTATTCACGGGCGCCATCATGGACCTGGCCAAGAACCGCGCCATAGGCGGGAGGCCGATACCTCAGCCGGGCGTGCACGTCGCCGGGCCGAGGCGGAGGGTTCGCATCGGCGGAGGCGCGCCGTTCGTGGTCATCGGCGAGCGCATCAACCCGACGGGCAAGAAGGCGCTGTCCGAAGAGCTGCGGGCAGGGTCGCTCTCGATCGTGCGCGAGAGCGCGCTGGCGCAGCAACGTGAGGGCGCGGACATGCTCGACGTGAACGTCGGCGCGGCGGGTGTGGACGCCAGGCTCATGTTGAGCGAGGCGGTTATCGCCCTGTCCGGGCTGGTGGATGCTCCGCTCGCCATCGACACAACCGATCCAGTAGCTCTGGAGGCGGCACTACGCGTCTACCCGGGGCGTGCGCTTGTGAACTCGGTGAGCGGAGGAGCGGCGTCTCTTGCCGACATACTGCCGCTGGTCAGGCGTTATGGCGCGGCGGTTGTCGTGCTGGCGTTGGACGACGACGGTATCCCGCACGGGTCTGACGACCGGCTGGAAGTCATCCGGAAGGTAAGAGAGGCCGCCCACAGCGTTGGCGTCCGCGACAGTGACTTGCTGATCGACTGCCTGACGCTCACCGCCGCAACCGACCCTGGTGCTCCGGCCACTACCCTAGCGTGCGTTCGCGCGGCAAGCGATCTTGGTCTTTCCACGGTGCTCGGCGCGAGCAACGTGAGCCACGGCCTGCCCGGTCGAAGCGAACTCAACGCGGCCTTCATCCGGCTCGCCCGCGAGACCGGCCTGTCATCCGCCATCGCCGATCCCTCCGACCGAGACGTGGAGCCTCGACGGGGGGCCTTCGACGTGCTTACCGGCGCGGACGAAAGAGCCGCTCGCTGGATCGAGGAGTTCATCGTCCGGCCGGACCGAGGTCTCCCCGCGGACGAGCTGACGGCCGAGGACCGGCTGGCCGCAGCCATCGAGGCGGGTGATGCCGATTCGGCGCCTCGACTGGTCGACGCTCTCCTGGCCGAGGGTGCCGACGCGCAGGAAGTGATCTCGGAGGTTCTCACGCCGGCGATTCAGCGACTCGGAGAGGCTTTCGGCCGAGGCGAGATCTTCTTGCCACAGCTGATGGTCGCGGCCGAGGCGATGAGCGCCGCCTCGAGGGCGGCGAGGACCCACTTGCCGGAATCGGGCGGCCGTTCGGCGGGCAGGGTCGCGTTCGCGACGGTGAAAGGGGACATCCACAGCATAGGCAAGGACATCTGCGTGAGCCTGCTTGAGAGCCAGGGCTTCATCGTCCGTGACCTGGGCGTGGATGTTGCTTCCGAGCTGATCGTCGATGCGGCCGGTGAGGTGGACGTAGTCTGCCTTTCGGCGCTGATGACGACGACGCTGCCGTCAATGGAGGCCGCCGTGCGCGCGATTCGTGAAGCGAGGGAACTACCCGTGCTCGTGGGCGGAGCTGTCGTCACAGCGGAGTGGGCGGCATCGGTCGGCGCTGGCTACGCCGAGGATGCCCCTGGCTGCGTGAGCGCGGTTAGAGCGCTGTTGGAATCCGGCAAGGAACGAGCGTCATGATCATCACCAGGCCCAGGGAGTGGGCGAAGATAACGGCCAACCTGGACGAGATCGGCGCCAGGCGGGTCTACATAATGGGATGCGGCCAGTGCGCTACGGTAGCAGGCACCGGCGGGGAAAAGGAAGTGCTCCAGGCGAAGGCCATCCTCGAACAGACCGGGCGTGAGGTCACAGGCTGGTCGATCGGCGACGTCGCCTGCCACCTCGGTGGCACCAAGCTGGACATGAGGAAACACTCCGGCGAGGTGGAGTCCGCTGATGCGGTGCTGGTGTTGACGTGCGGCGCGGGCGTGCAGACGGTCGCGGATTCGGTGGAGAAGCCGGTCTTCCCGGGACTGGACTCGATGTTCCTCGGGAACGTCATACGTCATGGCATCTTCGAGGAGCGCTGTCAGATGTGTGGCGAGTGCGTCCTTGACAGGACCGCCGGCATCTGTCCTTTGACCACCTGCCCGAAGGGCCTGCTCAACGGCCCGTGCGGGGGTATGTGGGAGGGGAAGTGCGAGGTGCTTACCGATCGCGAGTGCGCTCACGTGCGGATCCAGCGGAGACTCGACTCTCAGGGACGCGGAGAGCGCCCCCTGCTCCATGCGAAGGACTACTCGAAGAAGCAGAAGCCGGGACTACTCAACCTTCGCGAAGGCAAGGAGCCGCGAGGCGGGCGGAAGGCATCCGAGGGGGATGGGTGAGCCGACTTAGGGACGCGTTCGCGGCCGGCGAGTTCGTCATCACCGGAGAGGTCGCCCCGCCGGTGGGCACCGACCTGTCCGCGATGGAGCGCTCGATCGAGATTCTCGGACCTCGCTGCCATGCGCTCAACGTGACCGATAACCAAGGCGCGACGATGCACCTTGCCGCGCTCGCGGCCTGCCATGCGGTTGTCGAGCGCGGGTTCGAGCCGATCTTCCAGCAGACATGCCGCGACCGCAATCGCCTGGCTCTGCAGTCCGACCTGCTCGCGGCGTGGGCGCTCGGCGCAAGGAGCGTTCTCCTGCTAAGCGGAGATGCGCTCAGCGCGGGCGATCATCCTGAAGCCAAGCCGGTCTTCGACGTCGACTCGACCCAGTTGATTGAGATGGCCACCGCTCTGAACACCGCGCACGACATGAAAGGCGGGGAGCTCAAGGGCGGCACGGACTTCCTGATCGGGGCGGCGGTCTTCCCCGAGTCCGAGCCGTGGGAGATCCAGCTGGTCAGGGCTGAGCGCAAAGTGCGGGCGGGTGCCGCCTTCCTGCAGACGCAGGCCTTCTTCGACGCCGAGAAGCTCGCCCGCTGCGTCGATGCCCTGCATCCGCTGGGGGCCAAGATCCTCGCGGGCGTACTGTTGCTGCGCAACGCGCGCGTCATCGACTTCATCAACGAGCGGCTACCGGGCATCAGAGTGCCCGACAGCATCGCGGACAGGATACGCTCGGCGACCGACCCCTTGGCCGAGGCCACGAGCATAGCCGCCGACCAGGTTCGAGTAGCCAGGGAGGTTGGCGCCGACGGCGTGCACCTCATGCCGCTCGGAGTCGAGGAAGCCGTTCCGAGGATCCTGGACGGGCTTCCGGCATAGGCGCTCTGCGCCGTCGTATGCTCTTGCGTCCGAGTCATTCCGTCATAGGAGCGTTCGTTCGCGGGCGCGGTGATTGGCCACTCCTTGCGCGAGCTGTCCTGACTCGGCCCTCACCCTCGCGAGAATCCCGTGGCCGGTCCAGTTCTGACCCGCTGGTCGGCCGACGGCGTGCGCGCCCATGCCTGG
>JBBILP010000133.1:0-4094 GCA_037444885.1 Actinomycetota bacterium
GCTGACGAATACGAGACCATGGCTGGATGGGTGCTCGCCGAACTCGGGCGTATTCCTTCGCAGGGCGAGGTGCTCGAGTGGGGCGGGTACATTGTGGAGGTACAGGCGCTCAGGCGTCGTTCGATCGCGCGGCTGCGCATCAGGCGGAAAGGGAGCGAAACGTCAGCCGAGGTGGACGCGGAGGTGGGATCTTGAGCGACGGGTCGACCAAGAGGCTCTACCGCAGCGAGGACGATCGGATGATCGCGGGCGTTTGCGGGGGCATCGCCGAGTACCTGGACGTGGATCCGACGTTGGTACGTCTGGTCGCGGTCCTCCTGCTGTTCGCTTCCAGCGGAGCCGCGCTGATGGCCTACATCGTGATGTGGGTGGCAGTGCCGGAGGGTGCCGAGAGCGACGAGGCTCGGGTGAATGCGGCCGCCGGCACCGGCGCGAACGACTACGGGGAGGCGGTCATGGCTTCTGAGGACATGGGTAGATCGGAAGAGCCGGAGCCCGGGGAATTCGGCTCCGCGCGGGGACAGACGCAACCCGCTCCTGGGCACGGCGCCCCGAGCGCGCCGCCGCCGAGCTACGCTGGTCCGCCGCCGCAGGCCAAGTCGCCTCGGCGGTTCGGCAATGTGTGGCTGGGGGTCGGGCTCATTGTCGTCGGAGCGGGCATGCTGGTCGCGCAGTTCATCGACGTCGACTGGTGGAGGTTCTGGCCGGTGCTGGTCATCGGAGCCGGGCTGTTGGTGATGTTCCGGCGCGGGAGGGACTGACATGGTAGTCAGACGCGTACTGGACGGGCTCGTCATAGTCGCCGTCGGCGTCGTCCTGCTCGCCAATACCACCGGGTTCCTGCCCTGGGGTGTCTGGTGGAGCATCGCGTCGCTGTGGCCGCTGCTACTTGTGGCGGCCGGCATCGACATTATCGGCAAGGGGATGGACAACGAGTGGCTGCGCATCCTCTCGAGCTTCGTCGTGATCGGCGGGCTGGCGTACGGAGCGCTTGTCATGACGCCGAGTGGCTTCCGGATGTGGGGAGTGGGCGACGCAGCGCCACGGGCGCGCGAAGTTCGTGACTTCGAGAGCACCACGCCGCGCGACGCGGCTATCGAGCGGGGTTCAATGAGCGTCAAGGGCGGACTCGGCAAGATGACGGTCACGAGTGGCAGCGATCTCGTGTCCGTCACGGGCCGCTCACCCTTCGGACAACCGACGGTCACCGTCGACAAGTCCGGGAACGAGGTCGAGATCGACCTGAGGACGCCGGAAGGCCGAGGGCCGCTCTTCGACTGGAGTCCCGCCGACATCCGTCTCGACGTGGCACTCGACACGAATGTGGTGTGGGACGTCGAAGTCGAGACCGGCGTGTCGGAGGCCGAGGTGGATCTGTCGGCGCTACGCGTCAGCAGGGTGGAGCTGACGGCGGGGGTCTCGGACACGAAACTGAGGCTGGGGCCGTTCGCTCTGGAGGATCGTTCCGTCCCGGTTCGCATCAAGACAGGCGTTTCCTCGGTGGTCCTCCAGGTACCCCGAGGCGCGCCGGTTCAGCTGACCCACAGGGGAGGACTGTCGGACGTGAACGTTCCGGCCGAGTTCGATCGCGCCTCCTCGGACGACGGACGCTCGGTGTGGCGGACAGCGGGCTTCGATGAGGGCGAGATCGGCTACGTTATCGAGATCGACGCAGGTGTCTCGGGCGTGAAGGTCGAGACCTACTAGGTAGCGGGAGGGCTGATGAGCGAGAAGCCCACGGACGATCGACCCAACGTCGCTTTCGTCGTCATAGGCGCGGCCCTCGTTCTCGCTGGCGTTGCCTTGATGGGCCGCCCGCTGCTCGAACCGCTGCTTGCCGGATTCCGTCCGCTTCTGTCGGTCGTCCGCGGAGCGGGCTGGGGGATAGTGATCGTTCTGGTGGGCATCGCGCTGATCGCGCGTTCCGGGAGAGCGCAATCCCTTGCCTCGGGCAAGAAGCGGCTCTATCGGTCGCGGTCCAAGAAGGTGCTCGCAGGCGTACTGGGAGGCTTGTCCGACTACCTCGGCGTGGACGTCGTCGTGCTGCGCGTGGGGTTCGTCATCGCCGCTCTGATCCTAGACGCCGGCCCGGCGATCCTCGCCTACATAGCGGCCGCCATCATCATCCCCGAGGAGCCGCTCGGCGCGGCGCCTCCCCCTTCCGTGGCGAGCGGGTGACCCGGATGGCAGAACTTCAGGGCGCTCGGCCGACTCAGCCGGGCGATGTCGTCGACGCGCATTGTCACCTGTTCTCGGTGGGCCTTCTCGCCGAGTACGTGGCCTCCAATCCCGCCGAGAGCGCGCGCTTCGCCCAGGCGGTCAAGGAGCGCAAGTTCGGGCGACGCGGCGATGTCTTGCCCGACCTCGACCCGCACGAGATGGCGCACTGGTACGTCGAGCGTCTGGCGGTGGCGGACGTCGCGAAGGCCGTCGTGGTGTCCGTCGTGCCGGACTCGCAGTGGACCCGGGACTTCATGCACGCCGCCAAGGGACACATCCGGCTCCTGTGCAACCTCGATCCACGGTCACCAGAGGCCCCCGCGCTCCTGGAACGCGAGATCGCCGAGGGATTCCGCGGCGTGAAGCTCCTGCCGGTGAACAGGAAGTACCGTCTGTCCGATGAGGCGTGCCGGCCGTTCTTCGAGAAGGCCGCCGAGATGGGATTGGCGATCACGGTGCACTACGGTGTGACCGTCGACCCGGGAGGCGACCTTCGCTACGCGGATCCGCTGGACCTGTCCCCCGTGGCCCGGGACTACCCGGAGATCACGTTCGTCATCGCGCACTTCGGAGCGGGGTTCCTCCAGCAGGTCCTCCAGCTGGCGTACCAGTGCTCCAACGTGTGTGTCGATTCCTCGGGCACGAACAACTGGATGGACTTCATGCCGACGAGGATGACGCTGAAAGAGGTGTTCGAGCGAACCCTGGAGGCGCTCGGCCCCCAGCGCGTGCTGTTCGGAACGGACTCCGGCACTACTCGCGACTATCGCCGCTGGATCAAGTACCAGCAGATGCGGACCCTCGACGAGATCGGACTCGCGGGATGCGACCTGGACCTGGTGCTGCGAGGCAACGCGGTGCGCATCTTCCGACTCGACGGCGAGGACTGAGCGCCGCTAGGGCATCAAGATCGGGCCGAGACGACAACTCACGCCCCTTGCCGAATCGCAGCGCTCGACCGGCGGGCACATCCGGGCCGACGCGCGAGCATCGGTGGCCAGGTGCGCGTACAGGTGGCAAAGCGGCAGCCCCGCTACGTTCTGGAAGCACTGGTCGAGATCCACGACAGCGAGGTGCTTCTCGATGTTGTAGGCGCCGGCACACCCGTAGGGCTCCTCGGTGGCAAGCCATCGATTCACCTCGGGCGCGGAAAGTTCGCGCATGTTCACTCGGGAAGTGACTGCGAAAGAACTCGACGAGCCGCCGTCCGTCCACAGGAGCGACACGCCCGTGACAACCCTGTGCTCTCGCCCGGACAGCCTGGAGAGCATGACGGCCGCCTCGGCTGCGTCCGAGGGCTTGCCGAGCAGCTCGCCGTCGATCTCTACGATCGTGTCGAAGGCGGCGATCAAGGTGTCACCTGTCGACTGGCCCGCGGCTGTGTTCGCAAGTTCGGCCCGTGCGGCGATCGCCTTTTCTTCAGCGAGGTGAATCGCGAGGAGATCCGGGTGCGCCGCGAGAGGCGAATCGAGGTCCTCGGGGGTGTCGACCGAGGTGCACTCGTACGGGACACCGAGCCATGCCAGGAGGCGACGCCGTCGTGGCGAGGCGGATGCCAGCAGTATCGAGCCGAGGACCATGCGCGGGATGATACCACCGAGGGCGCGGTTGGCGACTCGCCTTCCGGAGCGAACGGGGCGTGTGCCAGAATGGGCGAGGAGCACGTGGATCCGAACTGTGCGCATGGGAGGGGTATTGCACGCGAGAGCGGACAGCAAGCCGAAAGTCCCCGCCGCCATCGAGCGATTCCTCAAGCAGCTCGTCGTCACCAACAAGGCCGTGGGCCTGTATCCGACATCGAGCAGCATCCCCAGGGAGAACGCGTCCGAGACCGTCGCGATGCTGAGGGGCATCTTCCAGACTAGGCCGGACAT
>JBBILP010000134.1:0-3974 GCA_037444885.1 Actinomycetota bacterium
AGCTTCTCCTCCGAGAAGCGGATGTCCTGATTGCCCGTCGTCTGCAGCATTAGTCCGAAGCGCATGCCGTCGGCGCCGTACGAGTCCATGAGATCGAGCGGGTCCACGCCGGTGCCGAGCGACTTGCTCATGCGCTTGCCCTCGGCGTTGAAGACGGTCGGGTGGATGATGACATCCTCGAACGGGACATCTCCCACGCAGTACATGCCGCTCATGATCATCCGGGCGACCCAGAGAAACAGTATGTCGCGGGCGGTGGACAGCACACTCGTCGGATAGAAGTAGCGCAGTTCTTCCGTGTCGTCCGGCCACCCCAGAGTGCCGAACGGCCACAGCTGCGAGGAGAACCAAGTGTCGAGAACGTCCTCGTCCTGACGGACCGGTCCGCCGCACTCCGGGCAGACGTCGAGGTCCTGCTCGGACGCGAACGCCTGGCCGTCACACGCGTCGCAGTAGAAGACGGGTATCTGATGCCCCCACCAGAGCTGACGGGAGACACACCAGTCGCGGATGTTCTCCATCCAGTGGTAGTAGACGTTCGTCCAGCGCTCCGGATGGAACTTCACCCGCCCGTCGCGCGCCGCCTCGATTGCGGGCTTCGCGAGCGGTTTCATGTCCACGAACCACTGATCGGACAGCCACGGCTCGATGACCGTGTGACAGCGATAGCAATGCCCGACGGAATGCATGTGAGCGTCGGTGCGCTCGAGCAGATCCAGCTCCTCGAGATCGCGGAGGACTCGCTCGCGTGCCTCGTAGCGGTCCAGTCCGGCGTAAGGACCGCCCTCGGGGGAGATCGTCGCATCCGCGTTCATGATGTTGACCTTCGCGCAGCCGTGCCGCTCGCCGATCTCGAAGTCGTTGGGATCGTGCGCGGGAGTCACCTTGACCGCCCCGGTGCCGAATGCCGGGTCGACGTACTCGTCGGCGACGATCGGTATCTCTCGGCCGAGCAGCGGCAACACTACGGTCGCCCCGACCAGGTCACGGTAGCGCTCGTCGCCCGGATGAACCGCGACGCAGGTGTCTCCGAGCATCGTCTCCGGCCGAGTAGTGGCCACGAGCACATGATCGCGGCCGCTCAGGGGCTCCGCCAGCGGATAGCGAATGCGCCACAGCTTGCCGTCGAGCTCCTCGTGCTCGACCTCTATGTCGGAGAGCGCGGTCGCGCAACGGGGACACCAGTTGATGATGCGCTTGCCTCTATAGATCAGCCCGGCGTCGAACCAGTCGACGAACACCTTGCGAACGGCACGCTGGTAGCTCTCGTCCATCGTGAACCACTCGTCGTCGTAGTCGCACGAGCACCCCATGCGCTTGAGCTGCGTGATGATCGTCGAACCGTGCTCGGCCCGCCAATCCCAGCACATCTCGATGAACCGCTCGCGTCCAACGTCCTCGCGGTGCAGGCCTTCCTTCGCGAGCTTCTGCTCGACCTTGTTCTGCGTCGCGATACCCGCGTGATCCGTTCCGACCACCCACCGAGTGGGGCGTCCTGTCATGCGCGTGCGCCGAATGACGACGTCCTGGATGGTGTTGTTGAGCGCGTGTCCCATGTGCAGCGATCCGGTCACATTGGGAGGCGGGATGCTGATGGTGAACGGAGCGACACCTTCGACCACGGGCTGACGGAAGTACGCACCCTCGAGCCAGGAATCGAGGATGTCACCTTCGACCGTCTTCGGGTCGTAAGTCTTGGGGAGTTCGCTCATGGTGCTAGGCCGACGCCTCGGCGTCCCTAGCGGTAGCCCTCGTGACGAGTGTGGGCGGCAAGCCCGCCTTGACTGCCTCCTCTGTGACGACCACTTGCTCGATGTCGTCGCGACTCGGAAGCTCGTACATCGTGTCCATGAGCAGATGCTCGAGTATCGACCTCAGCCCGCGCGCACCGGTCTTGCGCTTGATGGCTTGGCTTGCGATCGCGTTCAGCGCTTCCGGCGTGAACGTGAGCTCGACGCCCTCCAGCGCGAACAGCCTCCGATACTGCCTGACCAGCGCGTTGCGCGGCTCGGTCAGGATCCGCACGAGCTCCTCTTCGCCGAGCTCCTCTACGGCGGCCGCGACGGGAAGGCGCCCGACGAACTCGGGGATCATGCCGAATCGGTGCAGGTCCTCGGGAAGCACCTGTGACAGCAACACGCCCATCTCGTGCTTGGAGGCATCGGTCAGATCCGCGCCGAACCCGACGCCCTTCCTGCCGATGCGGTCCGCGATGATCTTCTCGAGTCCGACGAACGCACCGCCGAGGATGAAAAGCACGTTGGTGGTGTCGATGCGGATGAGCTCCTGCTGCGGATGCTTCCGCCCTCCTTGCGGCGGAACGGCGGCTTCGGTGCCCTCGAGGATCTTCAACAGCGCTTGCTGGACGCCCTCGCCCGAGACGTCGCGAGTGATCGAAAGGTTCTCGGCCTTGCGAGCGATCTTGTCGATCTCGTCGATGTAGATGATTCCGACCTCGGCGCGCTGGACATCGAAGTCCGCGGCCGTGATCAGCTTCAGCAGGATGTTCTCGACGTCCTCGCCGACGTATCCCGCTTCGGTCAACGCCGTCGCGTCCGCGATCGCGAAAGGCACCTTGAGCACGCGCGCGAGCGTCTGGGCGAGCAACGTCTTGCCGCAACCCGTGGGTCCGAGGAGCAGGATGTTGGACTTGGAGAGCTCGACCTCGTGGCCATCGTCGTCGGAGCACTGCACCCGCCGATAGTGGTTGTAGACCGCTACCGACAAGACCTTCTTGGCCCACTCCTGCCCGACGACGTACTGGTCGAGAAAGCCCTTGATCCCTTGCGGATCGGGGAGGTCCTCAAGGACAGGTACGCCCTCTTCGAGTCGGGCCTCCTCGTCGACGATGTCACTACAAAGCGAAACGCACTCGTCGCAGATGCAGACCCCGGGGCCTGCCACGAGTTTGCGAACTTGCCTTTGGCTCTTGCCGCAGAACGAGCACTTCAGCTGCTCGGGGCCGTCGGGCGTGCGAGCCATCGCCTATGCTTCCTCTTCCTTTGGAGCTCGCTCCCTGTGAACGAACACGTGGTCCACGAGCCCGTACGCCATAGCTTCTTCCGCTGTCATTATGTTGTCACGTTCTGTATCGGCATGGACCTTCGCTATCTCCTGCCCGGTGTGCTTGGCGAGGATCTCGTCGAGGGCCTGCCGCATGCGTAGCATCTCCTTGGCCTGGATCTCGATGTCGGTAACCTGGCCCTGCGCGCCGCCCCATGGCTGGTGGATGAGAATCCTCGCGTTCGGCAACGCGTGGCGCTTGCCTTTCGTCCCTGCGGCAAGCAACACGGCTGCCATGGAGGCGCACTGGCCGATGCAGATGGTGCTCACGTCGCAGCGTATGTACTGCATCGTGTCGTAGATAGCCAGCCCCGCGGTCACCGAGCCGCCCGGCGAGTTGATGTAGAAGCTGATGTCCTTGTCCGGATCGTCGCTCTCCAGGTGCAGCAGCTGCGCGATGACCAGGTTGGCCGTGTAGTCGTCGATGTCGTGGCCGAGAAAGACCAGACGCTCGTTCAACAGCCGAGAGAAGATGTCGAAGCTACGCTCGCCTCGGCTGGTCTGCTCGACTACGATCGGGATGAGGCCGCTTGGCTTGCTTCGACTCATCTCTATCCCTCGCTTTCGCCCGTCTCCGTCTTCTTGGGCCTGCGTGCGCGCGGCTTCGCCGCCTTCTCGTCGCCTGATGCCGCTTCCGTAGGCGTGTCGGCGGACTCGGTGGCCTTCGTCTTCTTCGCTGCCGAGGACTTCGCCGCCTTCTTCTTCGGAGTGCCCTTGGGCTCGGCCTCGGAGTCCCCCTCCGCCGGGACGACCGTCCCGAACGGTGGACGCTCGACGAACTCGACGTTGCCCATCAGCCACTCGATCGCCTTGCGGTGCATGACCTGCTCTTTGACGACCGTGATGACACCGGACGCCTCCCACTTTGCGCGCAATTCCGCGGGGTCCGCCCCTTCACCTGAAGCGATAAC
>JBBILP010000135.1:0-3969 GCA_037444885.1 Actinomycetota bacterium
CGACCCGTGCGTCGGCGAGTCGCACTTGTCACGGCGCTAGCGGCCGAGTCGGAGCGACATCCGGCCGAGAAGTGGCTTCGATGGCTGCGCTTCGGACGCGAGTACGGAGAAGCTGCCCTTTCCGCAGCCGAACAGGGCGGCGGTCGTCTGCGAGTCCTTCAGGATCGAAGGGGCATGCGAGACGGACGCCTGCACGCGCTACTCGCGGGAATACCCCAGGAAACGCTCCTCTACCTTTGGGGTGCGGGAGACGAGACCGCACGTGAGCGCATCGTGAGGTACGTCGAAGTCGTGTCGAGGGTGCGCCCTGAGGTGGGCGGTGCCGACCTCATCGACCTTGGCTTAGCTCCGTCACCGGCGTTCTCTGCTATCCTTTCCCAAGCTCTAGCCGATCGCCTCGATGGCAAAGCCGTAGGGCGAGAGGCCGAACTTGCGAATCTTCGCCGGATAGCCGAGCGAGTCGCGCCTGCGGTTCGGCGCGGACGCAGAGGCCGCCGAAAGGAAACCTGACGCCGTGCAGCTTGATTGGGTCGCGCTCGCCGCGCTGCGGTTCGCCCTGCTCCTGCCGGCTATCGTATTCCACGAGGTGGCGCACGGCTGGGCGGCTCTATCGCTTGGGGACACCACGGCGAGAGACCAGGGGCGACTCAGTCTCAATCCCATTCGCCACATCGACCTGTTCGGCACGATCATCCTGCCGCTGCTGCTCGTGGCAACGGCGGGTGTGGGGTTCGGTTACGCCAAACCCGTGCCGGTTAACCCCTACAGGTTCAAGGACTATCGGAAAGGTATGGTCATCACGGGCCTTGCGGGGCCCGCGGCGAATGTCATCCTAGCGGCGGTAGCGGGCCTCGCGTACCGTTCGCTGGCTCTCGTCGGCCTCGGTGAGAGCATCCCGGGCCTCTTGCTGCTCATCTTCGGCAGGATGAACCTCATGCTGCTGTTCTTCAACCTGATACCGCTGCCGCCTCTCGACGGGTCGAGAGTCCTGCCGCTAGTGCTCTCGGACAGGGCTCTGGCCGCCTATCACCAGTGGGAACGCTACGGCTTTCTCATACTCTTCGCCGTGATGTGGTTCTCGCCCCAACTTCTCGGGTTCGACATCTTCAGCGCGTACTTCTCGGTGACGGTCGACCCGCTCATGCGCGTATTCGCGGGCGTCTGACACAGCCTGCGTGCGCTATCATTACGGCTACTCGGCCATGATGGTCGGGGCAGTGGCCCGCTACGTTTGGAGCACCCGAGGCATATGAGCAAGAAGCGAATCCTCACCGGTTATCGGCCCACCGGTAAGCTCCACCTCGGCCACTGGTTCGGCAACCTGCAGAACATGCTGAGCCTTCAGCGCGAGTACGACGCCTTCTACTTCATCGCCGACTGGCATGCGCTGACATCCGATTGGCAGAACACCAGCGGCATCAGACGCTACACCGAGGAGATGGTCCTCGATTGGGTGGCCGCCGGTCTCGATCCGGAAGTGTGCACGATCTACCGCCAGTCCGACGTTCCGGAGGTGGCCGAGCTCACGCTGTACTTCAGCATGGTGACGCCGGTCCCGTGGCTGGAGCGCGTGCCATCCTACAAGGAGCAGCGCGAGCAGGTGACCGACAAGGACCTCGGGAACGTCGGCTTCTTCCTCTACCCGTTGCTGCAGGCCGCCGACATCACGATAGTGCTGGCGGACTTCGTGCCGGTCGGGGAGGACCAACTGCCGCATCTCGAACTCACGCGCGAAGTCGTGCGCCGCTTCAACGCCACGTACGGCGAGCTGCTCGTCGAGCCGCAAGCGATCATCGCGAAGGCGGGCGCGCGCGTTCCCGGGACCGACGGAAGGAAGATGAGCAAATCGTACGACAACGCCATCTTCATCTCGGACACGACAGATGAGATACGCGCGAAGGTCATGTCGATGATGACCGACCCCGCGCGCAAGCTGAAGACCGACCCGGGCGATCCCGACATCTGCCCCCTTCACCAGGTGCACAAGCTGATCGGCGAAGATGGGGTGGTGGCGGGATTCGACGCGTGTTGTCGCTCCGCCGAGTGCGGTTGCGTCGAACACAAGCGCAAGCTCGTGGACGACCTCGTCGACTATCTCGCCGAGTTTCGCGCGCGGCGCGAGGCGCTCGCCAGGCGCCCCGGTTTCGCCTGGGAAGTCCTGCACGACGGCGCACGCAAGGTGCACCCCGTCGTCTCCGAGGTGACCGAGCGAGTTCGCGAGGCCGTCAGCGTGGGCAAGCACGCCTAGCGCGATGTCGTACCAGGTAGCCACAGAGATCTTCGAGGGTCCCTTCGACCTGCTGCTGCACCTCGTCTCCAAACGGAAGTTGGACGTAAACGCGATATCGATCGCCGATGTCGCTGGCGAGTACGTCGAGCACATCGAGCGAATGCGCGAGCTGGACCTGGACGTCGCGAGTGACTTCCTGCTCGTCGCTGCAACCTTGCTGGAGATCAAGGCCGCAAGCCTCCTGCCTCAACCGGAGCTGTTCCTGGACGAGGAGTTCGAGGATCTATCTCCCGAGGAGGCTCGCGAACTGCTCGTAGTGCGCCTGCTGACGTACAAGACGTTCAAGAACGTCGCGCTCGAGCTCGGTGCGAGGATGGAGTCGGAGGCGCGCATGCACCCTCGGCAAGCCGGCCTTGAGGAGCGGTTCCTCAAGCTGATGCCGGACTTCCTCGAGGGCATCACCTTGCGTGGCCTCGCCGTGATATGCGCGGACCTCCTGCACCGGCGCGAGGTCTTCTTGTTGCAGGCCGGGCACGTCGCGGCGGTACCGATAAGCCTGGACCTTCACGTGGACCGCGTGGCCAAGACGCTCGCTGCCAGCGGGAGAACCACGTTCGGAGAGCTAGTGAGCGCGGGTTGTTCGGTCGCCGAGTTCGTGGTGACGTTTCTCGCCATTCTCGAACTTTACAAGCGCGGTGACGTGGAGATCGCGCAGAGCACGGCTTTCGGGGACATCGAGCTCGTCGCCGTTGGCCCGAGGGAACGGAAAGAGGAGGGTTCGTAGGTGAAGGCGGACCATGCACTCAGAGGCGCGGTAGAGGCACTGCTCTTCGTATCCGACGAGCCGGTTTCGGTCAGCACCGTGTCTCGCCTAGTGGGAGCCAGACCGACGGAGGTCGAGCGCGCCCTGCAAACGCTGTCCGAGGAGTATCGCGACGCCGAGCGAGGCTTCCAGTTGCGCGAGGTCGCCGGAGGATGGCGCCTCTACACTCACCCCGCGTTCCACGACACGATCGAGGAGTACGTGCTCTCGTGGGATACGCGGAGGTTGTCGCAGGCCGCGCTGGAGGCGCTGGCGGTTGTCGCGTATCACCAGCCGGTCACGCGGCAGGGTGTCAACGCGATCCGCGGCGTGAACAGCGAGGCGGTGCTGTCATCGCTGGTCGAGAAGGGGCTCGTTCGAGAGATGGGGCGCGACCCGGGCGCCGGCAACGCGATCCTGTACGTGACGACGCGCACGTTCCTCGAGAAGTTCGGCCTGAAGGATCTCGGCGAGCTCCCGCCGCTCGAGGAGTTCGCTCCGGATCCAAAGACGGAAAGCGCTATCAAGGAACGCCTGTCGGCCATTGAAGGTCCGCCGCTGGCCGAGGACGATGAGCCCGCTGAGATCGACTGATATGACGTCAGCAGGCTCCTTCAGTCGCGCCGGTGACGATTTTGGAGTCGCGCTGCGCTTGCAGCGCTTCCTCGCGCGGGCCGGAGTGGCTTCTCGGCGCGGCAGCGAGGCGCTGATGACCGCGGGGCGAGTCAGCGTCAACGGGGTGGTGACCACGGAACTCGGCGCGAAGGTCGATCCAAAGGTCGACGTCGTGACTGTGGATGGAGTCCGCGTGCTTCCAGAATCCAGTCCCGCGACGTACGTGCTGCATAAGCCCCGTGGGTTCGTGACCACCATGAGCGACCCGCAAGGCCGCCCGAGCGTGGCGGAGCTCTTTCCCGACGGCCCAGGTGGTCTCTTT
>JBBILP010000136.1:0-3949 GCA_037444885.1 Actinomycetota bacterium
GCCGCCGAGGCACGCAACAGCGCCGATACGCTGGTCTACGCCACCGAGAAGACGCTGAAGGACCTGGGCGACAAGGTACCCGAGGACACGCGCACGTCGGTGTCCGAGGCGCTCGAGGCCACCAAGAAGGCGCTCGAAGGCGACGACGTCGAGGCCATCAAGTCGGCCGCGAGCGATCTGCAGGAGAAGTCGTACAAGCTGGCCGAGATCGTGTACGAGGAGGCTCAGCGTGTTGACGCCGAGGCCGCGGCCGATGCGGGCGAGACCGCAGACGATTCCGAGGCGGCCGAGGAAGAGGTCGTCGAGGCCGACTACGAGGTCGTCGACGAGGAGAAGTAGTCATGGCGGACCGCAAGTCGGCGAACACACCGGGTTTCGACGCCGGACGCGAGCCTGAGTTCGATCCAGAACTCGAGGAAGACCTAGGCGCGGAGTTCGAGCTAAGGGGCGACACCATGCACGCTCAGCTCGAGGAGGCGCGCGAGGAGGCGGCGCGCAACCTCGAGCTGGCCAAGCGCGCGCAAGCGGATTTCGAGAACTACCGGAAGAGGCGGGAGAGGGAGTTCGCCGACGAGAGACGCCGGGCGTCGCAGGGACTCGTCGAAGCCCTCCTTCCCGTCATGGACAACCTTGAGCGCGCGATCGACCACGCGACGGCGTCCGCTGGAGCCCGTGAGCTGCTGACGGGTGTCGAGATGGTGCACCAGCAGCTGCGCGATGTTCTCGCTTCGGTGGGAGTTGAAGCCGTCGATCCTTTCGGAGCCAAGTTCGACCCGATCTCCCACCAGGCGGTCGGCCAGCACGAGGACCTGGAAGTCCCGGACCACACGGTCGTCGAGGTCTACCAGAAGGGGTACTCGATGCATGGCCGAGTTCTCCGTCCCGCGATGGTGGTGGTCGCGACCGGAGGGCCCGAACGGACTGAGGAGTAGGTCGTGGCCGAGAAGGACTACTACGAGGTCCTGGGCGTCAAGCGCGACGCTTCGGCCGACGAGATCAAGAAGGCGTTCCGCCGGATGGCGCGAAAGCACCATCCCGACGCGGGTGGCTCTGAGGAGAAGTTCAAGGACATCAACGAGGCGTATGACGTCCTCTCCGATGCCGAGAAGCGAGCGCAATACGATCAGTTCGGGCGGTATTTCGGCGGCAACGCTCCGCCGGGCGCGGGCGGAGCCGGGCCGTTCGGCGGCGGTCGTGTCTACACAAACGTCAACGTAGGCGACCTGGGTGATCTCGGCGACCTATTCGGAAGCGTCTTTGGCGGTTTCGGCGGAGGCGGAGCGTCCAGACAGCCGAGGGCACGTCGCGGCGGCGATCTCCAATACGACGTGACTTTGACGTTCGAAGAAGCGCTGGCGGGCATCTCCAAGAAGGTCGACGTGCAGCGAACGGAACGGTGTTCGACGTGTAAGGGTACAGGCGCGCGCCCGGGAACGAGCCCGAAGGAGTGCCCGACCTGTGGCGGTGCGGGCCGAGTCAGCCAGGGCCAGGGGATGTTCGCCTTCTCCCGCGCATGCCCACGGTGCGCCGGCACGGGCAAGGTCATCGAAAGCCCGTGCCAGACCTGCAAGGGCAAGGGTGAGGTCACTCGGGCAAAACCGCTCACGATCAACGTGCCCGCAGGCGTGACGGATGGCGGCAAACTCCGCTTTCGCGGCAAGGGAGAGCCGGGAGAGGGCGGCGGACCCGCGGGCGACCTGTATGTCGTCACGCACTTGCAACCGCACGGCTACTTCTCGCGCGAGGGCGCGGACGTAGCCATGGAACTCCCGCTGTCGATCGCCGAAGCGTCGCTCGGCACCGAGGTGACCATCCCCACACCCGAAGGCGGGAAGGTCAAGCTGAAGATTCCCGAGGGCACTCAGGACGGCAAGGTGTTCCGACTGGCCGACAAGGGCGCGCCCAAACTGAAGGGCAAGGGCCGCGGAGCTCTCAAGGTGCGCGCGCGGGTGGTTGTCCCCGAGAAACTGAGCGCGGAACAGAAGGAGCTTCTCAAGAGATTCGCATCGACGCGTACCGAGGACTTGCGGGCGCACATCGGCTAGCCGCACGAAGTGCCCGATCGCGCCACGTGCCGAAGCGAAGGTGTCGCGACCGGGTGAGTCAAGGAGGGTTTTCGATGAGATCGAGACCAAGAGGCGGCGGACGCAGAGGGCTGTACATGATCAGCGTGGCCGCCGACCTCGCGGGCATGCACCCCCAAACGTTGCGGATATACGAGCGCAAGCAGCTGGTGGAACCGCAGCGCTCCGAGGGCAACACTCGCCTGTACTCGGACGAAGACATCGACAGGCTGCGCCTCATCCAGCACTTGACGCAGACGGAGGGCGTGAACCTGGCTGGGGTCACGCGAATCCTCGAGCTGCGGACCGAGCTGGAGGCCATGCGGCTGGAACTGGATCGAATGAACGCGAGAGTGCGCGAGATCGAGAGGCGTGCGACCGCCGAGATAGAGCGAGTGAGGAGCAGCTACAGAGCGGACATCGTGTTGGTCAGGCGAGGGGGTATCGCCCGCCGCGCGACAGGCGAGGGCGCCGAGGGCGGTCGGGATTGATGCACCGCCGCGCATCCAGCGCGCGCGAGTTCCGCGGATAGGGGGCCGAACATGAGGCTGGACAAGCTGACGGTCAAAGCGCAGGAGGTCCTTCAGGAGGCGCAGGGCATCGCCGCCGAGGCCGAGAACCAGATACTCGAACCCGAGCACCTGCTTAGAGCGCTGCTCGCCGAAGAGGGAGTCGCGCGTCCGTTGCTGCAGAAGGTGGGCGCGGATCCAGACCTGATCGTCGCGCGCACGGACGAGGCTCTGGCGAGCCTGCCGAAGGTGAGCGGTGCCGGGGGCATGTCGGTCGGCGGGCGGGTCAACACGGTGCTGAACTCCGCTTCCAAGCATGCCGAGAAGCTGAAGGACGCCTACGTGAGCACTGAGCACCTGCTTCTCGCGATCGCCGAAGACGCCGGCGAGGCAGGGCGCATCCTCACGGGTGCGGGCGTCGCACCGGCCCGTCTTCTCAAAGCGATGGAGGAGCTGAGAAGGGGCGCGCGGGTCACGGACCAGAACGCGGAATCGCAATTCCAGGCACTCGAACGCTTTTCGCGCAACCTCACCCAGATGGCCCGGGACGGCAAGCTGGATCCCGTGATCGGCAGGGACGACGAGATCAGGCGCGTCATCCAAGTGCTCTCTCGGCGGACGAAGAACAACCCCGTGCTTATCGGAGAGCCGGGCACCGGCAAGACCGCGATCGTCGAGGGGCTGGCGCAGCGCATCGTCGCCGGGGACGTGCCGACGATGCTGGCAGACAAGGACGTCGTGCAGCTCGACATCGGTGCGATGCTGGCGGGATCGAAGTACCGCGGGGAGTTCGAGGAGAGACTCAAGGCGGTACTGCGCGAGGTCGAGCAGTCCGAGGGCCGTCTCATCCTGTTCATCGACGAGCTTCACACCATTGTCGGCGCGGGCGCGGCGGAAGGCGCGGTAGACGCCGCGAACATGCTCAAGCCGGCCTTGGCGCGAGGCGAGCTGCGCGCGGTTGGCGCGACCACCCTCGACGAGTACCGAGAGCATGTCGAGAAGGACCCCGCTCTCGAGCGTCGGTTCCAGCCGATCTATGTGGGAGAGCCGTCCCTGGAGGATACGATCGCCATCCTTCGAGGTCTGAAGGAGCGCTACGAGGTTCACCACGGCGTGCGCATAACCGACCCCGCGATCGTGGCGGCCGCCACGCTCTCGGATCGCTACATCGCGGACCGCTTTCTGCCCGACAAGGCGATCGACCTCGTGGATGAGGCGGCGAGCAGACTCCGGATCGAGATCGATTCGATGCCCACCGAGATCGACGTGATCGACCGCCAGATCCGCCAGCTTCAGATCGAGGAAGCCGCTCTCACCAAGGAATCGGATCCCGCTTCGGCGGAGCGACTGGAAAGAGTGGTCGCCGAGATGGCGGAC
>JBBILP010000137.1:0-3923 GCA_037444885.1 Actinomycetota bacterium
CACCACGAACAACGCTATCGCGTATCCGGCCCCCACCCCGGTCGCCAACCTGATCGCATTGCTCGTTTCGCGCCACCCAGCGTATGAAGTGAACCCGTCGTACATCATTGACGCTAGCATGACGAGGCCAAGTACGGTTGCTGGCACAGCAGGCGCGCCCGAAGGGCGCGAGCCACGTGCTAGGAGCGTGATCACCGCGAAGGAGGCAATGAAGCCGACGTATATTCCCGTGTCTCTCGCGCAAACCGGTACCTGCACGCCTCCGCCGAAGAACGAGCGCTCAGTAAGCTGGTGACAGAGGCCGTAGCCGATCCAGCGCATCACATCGACAAGCATGCTTCGCTCCGAGGATGGCGTGGGGCCGCCTCAGCGGCCCGACGCCAGTCAGGTCATGGTCGGGATGGCGGGATTCGAACCCACGACCTCTGCGTCCCGAACGCAGCGCTCTACCAAGCTGAGCCACATCCCGGCGGGTCGCTAATATACACGTCCCGGATGTTGAAGCAAAGGACGAACCGGTGCGCTCCGCAGCCGAGAGACGGCGATCTCGACCAGCTCTACAGGATAGAGGCCCGGCTGGATCGGCCGGGCCTCCGATTCGCGCGGGTTCGTCTCAGCGTCTGAACTGCGCCGCCAGATTCACGTGACAGTAGGAGCAGTAGGTCTCCTTGTGACACTTCTCGAAGCAGCCTTCAGCGCCCTTCTTCTTCACGATATCGGGGTGCTGGAAGATCCAGGTCTTCGGCCCGGTCTTGAAGTCAGGCTGATGGTGGCAGTTGTTGCAGAAGACCGCGTTGTTGTGGCACGTGCTGCACGTAGCCTTCTTCAGCTTCTTCTCCTGGAACTGCGGCTTGTGTGTGTCCTTGTAGTCCGTAGCGTGCGGCATGGGCAGCTTGTGGCAGCTCATGCAGAACTTGTTCTTGTCCGGCGTGCCGCCGCCGTGGCAGTACGAACAGGAGTCCACCTGCTTGTTGTATGCGGCGGGGTGAAGCGCTTTGACACTCGCCTTCGCCCGCTTCGTCCATCCCTTCGCCTCGTGCGAGGTCGGAACGATCTTCTTGCCGACGTGGCACTTCACACAGAAGTCCTTCTTGTGGCACTTCTCGAAACAACCGCCCGTCCCGTCCGACGCGACGGTCTTGGGGTGCGCCTTCTGCCAAGAGGTCTTGTTCGACGCGCCCTTATGGTGGCAATCGGAACACAGCTCCTTGAAGCGATGACAGTTGCTGCAGACCTTCGGAGTGGTGCGCCCGGTCTTCGCGTGGAACTTCTTGAACTCGTCAGGATGAGGCATAGCCAGCTTGTGGCAGCTCGAGCAGAACTTGGACTTGGTGCCGCCCTCGCCGTGGCAGATGTTGCACGCCGTGTAGTTGGAGCGGACCGCGCCCAGGGCGTGCTCGGCCGTCGCGACCGCCTTCGTCGAGCCGAAGGCAGTGACCGTCAGTTTGGGTCCGTGCAGCCAGGTACGCGACTTGTGTGAAGTCGGGAACGGCTGCTTCTTCGTGTGGCAGTCGAGGCAGAACTTCTGCTGGTGGCATTGCTTCAGGCAG
The DNA here is from genome assembly GCA_037444885.1 of Actinomycetota bacterium. Taxonomy (GTDB): domain Bacteria; phylum Actinomycetota; class Coriobacteriia; order Anaerosomatales; family JBBILP01; genus JBBILP01. Next base: position 1,551 of record JBBILP010000137.1, read on the forward strand.
CCGTCAACGCCCTTGTTCACGACGGTCTTCGCGTGCTGGCGCTCCCACGGCTCGGTCTTCACGAACTTCCAGTCGACCTTCTTGCCGTGGTGGCAATCGTCACAGAACTTCGTCTTCTTGACTTGGTGGCAGAGCTCGCACTTGTCGGCCTTCTTCTTCGAGATGGCCGGGTGACCGTCTTCGGCGCCGGGCTTCGTCGGCTCCTTGAAGGCGGCCGAGTGTGGCATCTCCATGCCGTGGCAGTTCAGGCAGAACTTGTCTTTGACGTGGCAAGTGGAGCAGTAGCTGACCTCGCCGACAGGCGGAATCTCTGCCCACGGCCCCTCGATCTTGCCACCGCCCGCATGCGCGGCATCAAGGCCGCTCTTCTTCTCGCCCTCTTTGCCTGCGTCGCCCTCCTTGCCCTCCTTGCCCTCCTTGCCGTAGGCGGCCTTCGCCTTCTCGACCTTCTCTACGTCTTCTTTGGCGAGTTCAGCGTGGCCCTTCGGGTAGAAAGCCTTCTCGAAGTGGCTGGGCGGCTTGAGCTCGAAGTCCTTCGGGTGGCACGCTGAACAGCGGCCCGGCGCCTTCGCGCCCTTCTCGAGACTGTGACACCGGAAGCACGCCGTCATCTCCATGAAGTCGTAGTGCTTGCGGTTCGGTTCTTTGGTAACCGGGTGCCTCAGCGTCAGCTCGAAGTCCTCGCGATGCCCCACGCGGTTGTGGCACAGAGTGCACTTCACTTCCTTCTCCGCGTGGATCTCGTGGTCGATGATGATGCCCTCACTCGGTGTCACCTTCCGATTCTCCGAGTGGCACTGAGTGCATATCTCGGCGGGCATCGCGCTGGACAGCGCCACGTGGCTGTCTGCGTTGAGCGGCAACTCGAAGTCGTTCCGCACCGTGAGATACAGCTCGCCGAGCGCCGTCATCTTGTGGAGAACGAACGTGACCGGATCGGCGTTCACGGGCATGTGGCACGCCATGCAGGATATGTTTGAATGGGACGACCGCTTGTACGCGATGATCGAGTCGTCCTGGACCTTGTGGCAAGCCTCCGAGCAGAACCACCTGGTTGATGAGGCGCCTAGCGCCACAATCACGACCGCAATCAGAACAATCGCGACGACCCCCGTCCAGATGATGTAGCGAGGCCTGCGTACCGGATCCTTGAACCCCTGCAGCGAGATCTTCGCCATTCGTACCTCTCCCTCGGTCACCCGTGCGTCGGCACGTGCGTGAAGAACGGCACAAGCCGTTCCCGTAAACCTTATCTGAACACTTCACGGTCGGGCAACACGACCGATACCCCGATTCGCGACGCGCTTCCGTGCACGCTCTGATGGTTGATTCGTCGCATGCGAGCGCATTCCTGCACTGGCTCCACCCTACCGGCGCGCACCGCGCACGCCTACTTCCCTACCTCCAAGATCACCGACACCTCGACCGGCGCCCCCAGCGGAAGACAGGCAACGCCGACGGCCTCCCGGGCGTGCCGTCCGGCGTCGCCGAAAGCAACCGCCATGACCTCGCTCGCACCGTTCAGAACCGACGGCTGCGACACGAACGTCGTCGTGGAGGCGACATACCCTACCACCTTGACCACTCGGACGACCTCGTCCAGGTCACACACCGTGCTCGCGGCCGCCAACGCATTCAGCGCCGCTTGAGCGGCACAGCGCGTCGCTACCTCCTGTGACACCTCGGCACCGACGGTTCCGGACGTGATGAGCGCACCGTCCACGATAGGAAGCTGGCCGGACGTGAACACGAGATCGCCCGCGCGGACGGCCGGCACGTATGCCCCCAGCGAGCCTGGGGGCGCGGGAATGCGCATATCCGCCGCGCCGAGCCTCTCCTCGACCAGCCGACCGCTCATGCCCCCGCCATCTCATCGCTGAGCTGGCTCAGCTCCGCGACGGCCTTGCTCACCTGCCGAGCAGCCTCGGCGGTCTGCTGGCTGACCTGGGCGACCTCGCGCATCGACACGACGACCTGGTCCGAGGCCGTGCGCTGTTGCTGCGTCGCAATCGAGATCTGCTTGGCCGAGTCTGTTGTCTCCTCCATCTGGTGCACGATCTTGTCGAGAGCGTCAGCCGTGGACTGTGCCATCTGCTTGCCCTCGTCGACCTTCTTGGCCGCGCGCTCAGTGGACATGATCAGGCCCGATGTCGACGACTGGATCTCGCGGACCACCCGCCCTATCTCCTGCGTCGATTCCGTGACGGAGTCGGCCAGCTTTCGGATCTCCTCGGCGACGACCGCGAAGCCCTTGCCCGCCTCGCCGGCGCGCGCGGCCTCGATGGCCGCGTTGAGGGCGAGTATCTTCGTCTGCTCGGCGATCTCGTCGATGATGATGAGAACTCTGCCGATTTCCTGGCTGCGTTCACCCAA
>JBBILP010000138.1:0-3913 GCA_037444885.1 Actinomycetota bacterium
CACGCCACAACGAGTTCGGCGTTGGAGAGGCGATCGAGATTGCGCACGATGTTGGGTCCCCAGTACCCAAAGCCCACGACCCCTACGCGTATAGGCGTCTCCATGTTAGAGCCGCACCACCTTGTGACTGTCGAACCCTTCGAGCGCGTTGCGAGTATCGAGCACTAGGTCGGCCGAGCGCACGAGAAGGTGGTAGTCGACGTTTGAGTGATCGGTCACAACCAGGACGGCATCCGCCTTCGTGACCTCGGCCTCCGTGAGTTCGACAGCCGGGATGTGATCTCCGCCCACGCTGAACTCAGGTACGAACGGATCGTGGAAGACGATCTCGGCGCCCTTGCCAAGGAGCAACTCGGATATCTTGATCGCCGGGGACTCCCTCATGTCGTCGATGTTGGCCTTGTAGGCCACGCCGACAATGAGCACGCGCGAACCTGCGAGCGATTTCCGGCGCGAGTTGAGCGCGTCCATCAGGCGCTGCACGACGTAGTAGGGCATGTGCTCGTTCGTCTTCCCGGCGAGTTCGATGAACTCGGTGTGGAAGTCGTACTGGCGTGCCTTCCACGACAGATAGAACGGGTCGATCGGGATGCAGTGTCCTCCGAGTCCCGGTCCGGGGTAGAAGGCCATGAAACCGAACGGCTTGGTCTTCGCCGCCTCGATGACCTCCCAGATGTTGATGTGCATGCGCTCCGAGAGCACCAGGAGCTCGTTGACGAGCGCGATATTCACGCACCGGAAGATGTTCTCCAGCAGCTTGGTCATCTCGGCCGCGCGAGTCGAGGACACGGGCACTATCGTGTCGATGAAGCGCTGGTAGAACGCCGTCGCGTTTCTGGTGCAATCGGGCGTGACGCCACCGACCACCTTGGGTGTGTTCTTCGTGAGGTACACAGGGTTGCCCGGATCGACACGCTCGGGCGAGAAGGCGAGGTAGATGTCCGTTCCCACCTTCAGTCCGCGCGATTCGAGAATGGGTTGCACGATCTCCTCGGTCGTCCCAGGATACGTGGTCGACTCGAGGGTCACCAGCATCCCCGCGCGCAGGTAGGGCGTGATCGAGTCCGTCGCCGCCTCCATGTAGGAGGTGTCCGGTTCCTTCATCTCGTCGAGCGGCGTCGGCACGCAGATGGCCACGCAGTCGCACTCGGCGACCCTGGAGAAGTCCGTTGTAGCCGAGAGCAGCCCGTCGCGTACCGCATCCGCTATCTCCTCGGTGGGAACGTCCGGGATGTAGCTGCGACCTGCGTTGACCTCGTCGGCCTTCTCGGCGCTCACCTCGAAGCCGACCACCCTGTGCCCCGCCTTGGCCATCTCGGCCGCGAGCGGCAATCCGACGTATCCGAGGCCGATGACCCCGAAGACCGCCTCACCGCTCTCGATGCGTTCGAGCAAACCCATCTTGCGCTACTCCATCCTTCGCCAAGAGTCCTTCGTCTTGGCGTACGAAACAGCCGGGTCGTGGACCGCCCCGGCTAGAACCGGCCTATTTTATCGCAAACATCAGCTCGCCGGAGCAGGCAAGTTCGTCGTTCACTGAGGCCGTTCCCTCGCCGAACCCGATGGGTCCTCGCATCTTAGTGATGGCCACTTCGAGGCGCAGCGTTTCCCCTGGTACCACCTGACGCTTGAAGCGAACCTTGTCGATTCCCCCGAAGAAGGCGATCTTGCCCCGGTTGTCTTCGAGCGCGAGCAAAGCGACTGCGCCCACCTGCGCCATCGCCTCGACGATCAGTACTCCCGGCATCACGGGATAGTCCGGGAAATGGCCCGGGACCCAGAATGCGTTCTCAGTGACGTCCAGGTATCCGACCGCGCTCTCGCCGGGCACCATCTCCTCTACTCGACTGAGGAGGAGGAACGGGTCACGGTGCGGGATGATCTGTTTGATGCCTTCCTGGTCGAGCATCTCAGCCCCCTTGCGTTGTCGTGTCTAGGCCTCGTCTCGGCGCACGTCAGCGCCGAGCGCCGCCAGCTTCTCGGCGAATCGTTCGTAGCCTCGGTCGATGTGCTGCGCCCCGCCCACGGTCGTCTCCCCATCAGCGACGAGTCCCGCGAGCACGAGAGCCGCCCCCGCCCGCAAGTCGGGAGAGCGCACTGGGGCGCCGGAGAGCTGCTCCACTCCCCTGATGAGCGCGTGGTGTCCCTCGATGCGTATGTCCGCGCCCATGCGTGTGAGCTCGTCGGCGAACATGAACCGATTCTCGAACACGTTCTCGGTGATCACGCTACTCCCGTCAGCCAGCGCGAGCAGCGTCATGAACTGCGGTTGCAGGTCGGTCGGGAAGCCAGGGTACGGGAGCGTCTGGATGTCGACCGGTCGGACCGGACCGCGGCGCGCGACGGTGACGCGACCATCGCCGACTTCTATCTCGGCGCCCGCTTGGCGGAGCTTCGCCAAGACGATGTCGAGGTGCGAAGCGTTGATTCCCGAGACCGTGACCGGCCCGCCCGCGAGTGCACCTGCGACAAGGAAGGTAGCGGCCTCGATGCGATCGCCGACCACGACGTGTTCGGCCGCCCTCAGCGCGGCCACTCCTTCCACCGTTATGACCGGCGTGCCGGCGCTCTCGATCTCCGCGCCCATCGCGACCAGGAAGGCCGCCAGGTCCTGGATCTCGGGCTCGCGCGCTGCGTTCTCGATCACCGTCGTGCCCTCGGCCAGTACCGCCGACATGAGCAGGTTCTCGGTGGCGCCCACGCTCGGGAAATCGAGCACCACGCGCGCCCCGCGCAAGGTTGGCGCGCAGGCATACAGAAAGCCGTGCTCGGCGCTGATCTCGACACCTAGCGCCTCCAGCCCGGCGATGTGCATGTCGATCTTCCGAGACCCGATGTTGCATCCGCCCGGCATCGCGACCTTGGCCTCGCCGAGGCGTGCCACCAGAGGGCCGAGAACGACGATGGACGCGCGCATGCGCGCCACCATCTCGTACGGGGCCTCATGCGAGTCAAGGGTGGTGGCGTCGATCGTGAGCGAGTGGTCATGGCGTTCGACGCGAGCGCCTAGACCGACGATGACCTCGGACATCACGTCGACGTCGGCGATGTCCGGGACATTGCGGATGGTCGACACCCCGGGAGCGAGAAGGGCAGCCGCCATGAGTTTGAGTGCGGAGTTCTTGGCGCCCTCGACTCGGACCTCTCCCGAGATGGGCAGACCGCCACGAACGATGATGGAAGGCATGTATGCAGGATACCGCTACTGACAGCGACGGTGTAGGGCGAAAGAGCAGGGAGGGAGCACCGCCGCACTGCCGGATTGGCGAGCGCGAGAGAGGGGCGGCCGCCCTGGAAGCGACCGCCCCTCGTCAGTCTCGCGGCGACGTGCTCGCTAGTGCTTGCCTGCCACCTGTAGCTGCGCCTCGCACCACTTGAGGTCGCGCTCCACCGCGTTGATCTCCGCGGTATCGTCAGCAGGAAGCTCCTTCAGTCTCTGCTGTGCCAGCTCAAGCGCCTTGCGAGCACGCTCGACATCGATCTGAGAGGACACCGCGGCGTGGTCGGCAAGGATGATCACCTTGTCCTCGTGCACCTGGATGTACCCGCCGGAGATCGCGAACCACTCGACCTCGTCCTCACCGTACCGCACGCGGATCTCCCCGGGCTTGAGCCCGCTCACAAGCGGTGCGTGAAGCGGCAGGATGCCGACTTCCCCGTCGATAGTAGGCGCGACCACCATCGACACCTCGTTGGTGTAGACGATCCGCTCGGGTGTCACTATCTCGCACAGAAGCGTGCGTTCCATCATCGCTCCTACGCGCCGACGGCGGCCAGCTGCTCGGCCTTCTCGAGGGCCTCCTCGATGGTGCCGACGTAGCGGAACGCCTGCTCGGGAATGTCGTCGTGCTTGCCCTCCACGATCTCGGCGAATCCGCGGATGGTGTCTTCGAGCTTCACGTACTTGCCGGCC
>JBBILP010000139.1:0-3902 GCA_037444885.1 Actinomycetota bacterium
TCCCTGGCTTCGCTCTCCACGCCGTGCGCCTCGTCGACGATCCAGTGCCGGATCGGCGGCAGGATGCCGCCCTCGGCCACGACATCCCTGAACAGGAGCGAGTGATTGGTCACCACGATGTGCGCGGACGCCGCCCGACGCCGAATCCCGTGCAGGTAGCACAGTCCCGGATAGTAGCGACACTTCTTGCGAGTACAGTCGGCGACCGAGCACGCGAGATCCTGCTTCAGCCGTCTCGGCCAGTGCACGTTGACCGAGTCGAGATCACCCCAGGACGACTGGTTGACCCACGAGAGGAGGCACGCCAGAACACCGATCACCGCGCGGTCCTCGGGCTGTTGGGCGATCGCCCTTTCGAGTTTCCTGAGACAGAGGTAGTGCTCGTAGCCTTTCAAGGCTACTCGGCGCAGCCCCTCGCCCATGGCTTCCGCGAGAGCCGGGAGCTCCCCGTACACCAACTGGTCCATCAGCGCGTTGGTCTTGGTCGCGATGCCCACGCCCACGCCGTTGTCGAGCGCGAACCGCGCGGCCGGCACGAGGTAGGCCAGCGACTTGCCGACTCCGGTACCGGCTTCGACCGCCAGGTGTCGACCGTCGCCGAGGGCGCGCGCCACGGCATCGGCCATCTCGCGCTGCTCGCCGCGGTGCTCGTAGTCGCAGTACATTGCGGCGGCCAGCCCGTCCGGCCCGAACGCCTTGGCTACGGCGTCGCGATCGCACCGCGTCAGCTCGCACTCGAACGCATCGACTAGCTGCGCGCCTGACGACTTGGTGGTTCTGCCGGAGCGCAGCGCGCGAAGATCCGAGTGCGCGCCGCCCGTTCCCCGGAGGATGTGCGCCAAGGGTCCGCGCAGCGGCCAGTTCACCTGTGGCGAGATGCCGACCAGGTTACGCAGGATCGCGGGCGCCAGGTCAGCGAGCGCGACCAGCAGCACCCTCCAAACGCTCGACAGCGCCTCCACGTCGTCGGCCGCGCGATGCGATGGCGTCCCGGCGCCGAACGCCTCGGCCAGATCGCTGAGCCTGTGCGAGCGCAGTCTCGGCAGGGCGATCCTGGAGAGCTCGAGCGTGTCGAGCCACTCCCCGCTGAAGGTCGCCGGCCGACCCCTAAGGGTCAAGAAGTCCCGGTCGAAGTCGGCGTTGTGCGCCACGATGTCGCGCTCGCCGACAAGCGTCGCGAGAGACGCGAGCGCCTCGTCGAGCGAAGGGGCGCCCGCCACGTCACCGTCGGCGATCCCGGTGAGAGCGGTGATCTCAGGGGGTATCGGGCAGCCGGGATCGACGAGCGTCGAGTAGCGCTCGACCACGTCGCACCCGCGCATCACGGCGGCCGCGACCTCGATCACCGCGTCGCGCTCGCAGTCGAAGCCGGTCGTCTCGATGTCGAGGAGCGCGACTTCATCCTCGAAGCCGAAGACGGCGCTGCGCGCGCGCTCGGCGAAAGACTGGTACGCGGCGGCGATGTCGTCATCGGTGCCGGGAACGAGCAGCGCGTTCAGCGCCGAAGGAATCATGCGCTCAGACTAGCACGGCACCCCCACACGAGGGGCGCCGTTCGCGAAAGCTCACCGGGGTCCCCGTTGCGGGGCGCCCGCGCGTGGCCGCCTACCTGAAGCTACCCATTTCCTTGGACTTGACCACCCACGAATCGCCCTGCTTGGCGAACACCCACACGGTGCCGAACGCACCGTTCGGCGTCTTCTGGAAGGCCTCTATGGTGACCTGATCGCCCTCTGTCTTCGTCGGGTCCATCTCATACCCGGTCACGCCGTAGCCCTTCAGCGTCTGGGCGAACTGATCCGCCGTCTGCTCAGCCTTCTTGTAGGTCGGAAGTTTGCCGTAGGCCGACGCGTAGTCGCCCTTCACGATCGCCTCGTAGTACTCCTTCAAGAACTCCTCGGGGCTTTGGCCCTTGGGTACCTTGGTGGCCTTGGTGAGATCGACTTCTCCACCGGAGCCGCCAGCCGGATTCGCCGGTTGGCTCGGCAGAGAGCCCCCGCCCGTAAGAGTGGGCTCGGGCACCGTGAACTGCTGCTCGTAGATGAGCACACCGATGATCACCGCCAGCAGCGCGACCACTACGGCGAGCCCGATCAGGATGTTCTTGTCGTTGATGGTGGCGCCTTGCGACATCTCTCGGTCCTTCCTGCTTGTCCTCCACGCGCCAGCGCGTTGCGTAAGCATATCGCGCGGCCGCTACTCAGGTATAGCGTGCTTCCGCTGAAGCGAATGGCGCGCCAGGACGACTAGCGGCGGCGTTCACCGCATCCCGAGCAGCCTCCCTCGCAGCCCGACACCTTGAGGGCGTTGCATCGCACGCATCGCACGCCCTCGGCGACCGCCCCACACCTGGGACAAGCAGTGGGATGCGCGAGTATCCCGCATGCGCCGACGCGCCGGTCCTGTTGGCTCTTCGCGACGGTCGCCATTTACGCCACCCCCACGATGCGAGCGAGCGCTCCGCCCACAAGGAACGCGAACCCCACCGACGCCGCCAGCAGGCCGACCAGGTAGCGTGAGCCCCGCTCCTTCATGATGACCATCACCGAGGCGATGCACGGAACGAAGAGCGTGATCGTGACCATCGCAACGAGCAGCTGCGGTGGCGCGAGGTCCATCGTGAAGAAGCCGGCGGCGCCGAAGTCGCGACGGACGAAGCCCATCACGAACGCTGTCGCCGCCTCGCTCGGCAGTCCCAGCCAAGAAACGGTGAGCGGTGCTGCCACCCTCTGAATCCATGCGAGTCCGCCGGACACGTCAAGGGCCGAGATCAGCGCCGCTCCGGCGAGGAAGAAGACGGCGACCTCCTTCATGAAGTGCCAGACCTTGATGCTGGTCTTGCGAACGACATTGTCCGCGCGCGGGAGACGCAAGGGCGGCAGGTCGATCAGCAGGTCGGTGGACACCCCCGGCGTCACGCGGTCCAGGGCAGTGCCAAGTCCGATGAATACCGCGAGAAGCGCGGCGAAGTAACCGGCGGCGTACGCAGGGCCGACGTTCGCCATCAGCGCGGCGATGACGGCTATCTGAGCCGAGCACGGCACTGCGATTGCCATGAGCGCGGTCGCGATGAACCGCTCCCGCTTCGACCCGAGAATGCGCGTCGTGAGCGTGCCCATCGTGACGCAACCGAGCCCGAGAATCAGCGGAATGACCGCACGTCCGTTCAGCCCCATGGCCGAGAGCGCACGATCTGCCAGCGCGGCGATTCTCGGCAGGTATCCGGAGTCTTCCAGCAGCGACAGCAAAACATAGAAGCCGATGACCAGCGGCAGGATTACGCCGAGGAGGTAGGTCACTGTCATGGTGAGCACGCCGAACTCACCGACGAGGAACGAGTTGACGATCGTGCCCTCGGCAACGATCCGACCAACGAGACCGCGTACGAAGGGCTCGTAGTAGCCGAGCATGATCGCTTCCTCGGTGATGCCGACAACGCCGCCGGCGATCCACTGGCCCAGCACGACGTACATGCCGTACAGGAGCGCGCCCAACATGGGCAGACCCGTGATCGGGTTGAGCATCAGATGACTCATGCGGGCGCCGAGCCTCACTCCTTCGGTCGTAGCGCTGACGACATGCCCCACGATGTCGTTCACGCGCGCCCGCCGAGCGAGGTATATCTCCTCGCGCATGTCGCCCGGTTCCACGCCGTGTCGCCCCGCGACCTCCGCGTCGCCCTCGAGCACCAGAAGCGCCTCGGCACGAGAGCCCACACGCGACGCCATGACAACGAGGTCCGCCTCGAGCAGCGGGTCGCCGTGACCCGGCCTGGCGTCGTCGAGTCGCGACCTGAGGTCGTCGACCCCGAGACCCTCGACGGCGACCGTCTCGATGACGGGTACGCCGATAAGGTCCTCGAGCAGATCTCGGTCGATTACCACACCTTCCCGGCGAGCCTC
>JBBILP010000140.1:0-3818 GCA_037444885.1 Actinomycetota bacterium
CATCGCCGAGCAGTCCCGCACTGCTCTCGGCGTCTAGCTACCGACCGCGCCCCGCGCCCGCCTCAGACCTCCGCGCGCGCTGTTTCGTCGAACGGGTTCGTGCGTACGGCCAACGAGTACAGGTAGGGGTACGCTTCGCTCAAATGGCGCAGGTAGCGAAGCCATTCGCCGAGCAGCGCATGGTAGGCACGCTTGATATCACCGGCCAGGTGCTCGAGGTCCGTAGCTTCGAGATCCGTGAGGTCGCGACGCGCATCCAACTCCTCGCCGAGATGAGAAACGGCCCAAAGCAGCTCGGTGAAGGACTCGTGCTCCAGCAGGTTCGGGTTCTGGAGCAAGCCGAGGACGAACCGTCGCTGTTCGCGGAGGAACGCGTTCAGCTCGACGAGGTCGCCGGCCGCCGCGTCCACGCTGTAGTCGTACTTCGAGAGCCTGACATGCGCCGCCTCGAAGTCCCGTTTCGTCCAGTCCACCTTGAAGGACACCGCGACCTGCAAGTCGGAGGTGTCCCGGTCGAACTCGGCGATACGCTCGATGAGCGGCCTGCCTACCTCGGAAAAGAACGCACCCACCACCATATTCATCTTGTGGAGCAGGGCCTGTCGCTCGCGGGTTTCGAGCAGTCGGTGCAGGATCAAGGTCACCAGTAGCACCTCGATGGGAACGAACGCGATGTCGCCCAGCATATAGATGAAGATGTGATGAGCGTCGTGAAAGATCAGGTAGTGGATGTAGTACAGAATGGCCGAAGCCGCGACGAGCAGCATTCCCAGGCGTAGCTGCCACCACTTGGTCTTCATGATTCCTCCTAGCGGACAGACCGATTCCCGGCGTCGCCTACTCCACCACGAGCTCGCCCATGAACATGTCGGCCTGACATTTCAGCGGATACCGTCCGGGCTTCAGACCGGGCAGGTTGAGCGTGCCGCCGCCGTCGGTGAGGTCTTCGAGCGGGGTCAGTCCAGCTACGGTGACGGCGGCGGTGCAGCCGGACCCCGGTCCGAACTCCAGCCGAATCGGCGATCCGGCCCTGGCGGCAGTCGCCGGCGTGAACCAGCCGTCCGCGCTGACCTCTATTACTTGCACATCACCGTCCACCGAGGATGCGCCTGGCGATTCGGAGCACCCCGCTGCAAGCGGCGACATACCGAGTAGCAGGACGACGGCTCCCAGCATGAGAAGTCGACGGAGAGTGCGCGGGAATTGCGACATCGGGCCTGCCCTCTCGCAGTTGGTTGTTGCGGCGATCTGACCGGCTTCCGCTCGGCCACGGGTTCATCAGTCTACGCGACTCCCGTGTGTCAAGCGAGCGCAAGCGCGTGCTAGTTGGTTAGACAAGCGGTTCGGTCGTCGCTATACTACGCCAGCAACAGAATAGGGACTGAAGTGGGATCCGCCCGACAGGGTGTGAGGTCCCCACCTGAGCGGCGCGAGTTCGCAGCTGCCTGGTTCGAAGAGGCGACGGCCCACTGACGGCCGTTCGTCCGAGAGCCCGGTCGGCTGACGCCGCCGGGCTTTTCGTGTGTTGCCGATCGCGTGCGACGGGAACGAGGTCTAGTCGCACCACAAGTGGAGGTGAATCCGCTATAAGCACGGTCGAGCCCCGGGTGAACGAGCGCATCCGCGTTCCGCGGGTGAGGCTCATCGGAGTTGACGGATCCCAGCTCGGGATCTTCAACACAGCGGACGCCTTGAGGATCGCTGACGATCAAGCCTTGGACCTTGTCGAAGTCGCACCGAACTCCGATCCGCCGGTGTGCAGGATCATGGACTACGGCAAGTACAAGTACGAGCAGGCAATCAAGGCGAAGCGCGCCCGCAAGCACCAGACCACGATTCAGATCAAAGAGATCAAGTTCCGGCCGAAGATCGACAACCACGACTACGAGACGAAGCGTCGCCACGTCGTGCGCTTCCTCGAAGCCGGCGCGAAGGTGAAGGTCACCATCATGTTTCGCGGCCGAGAGATGGTGCACGCGGAGCGGGGGCTGGTCATCTTGAATCGCTTGTCGGAAGACGTGAAGGAACTGAGCCTCATCGAGGCGGAGCCCAAGCTGGAGGGTCGCAACATGTTCATGTTGCTGGCCCCGACGAAGAAGGACATCGCGAAGGAGAAGCGCTCCGGCGAGGAGAGCGAGGAGCCGCGGGAGCCCGCCGACGAGGCGCCGGCGGAGGACTAGGGAGACAGCACATGCCGAAGATGAAGACACACAGGGCGTCGGCCAAGCGCTTCAAGCTGACCGGCTCGGGGAAGGTCCGTCGCGGAAACGCTTTCAAGAGCCACATCCTTGAGAAGAAGAGCCCCAAGAGGAAGCGCGCGTTCCGCAAAGACTCGCTCGTGCACGACGTCCACACCAAGACCGTCAAGAGGAACCTCGGCGTGGGGTGATCCCCCTGCCCCCCCGAAGGAGCGTGAACAGCAATGCCTAGAGTGAAACGCGCGGTCACCGCGAAGAAGAAGCGCCGCACCGTCCTCGAGCGGGCCAAGGGCTACAGTGGGACCAGGAGCCGCTCCTACCGTAAGGCCAAGGAGCAGATTCAGCACTCGCTGCAGTACGCGTACCGCGATCGTCGCAACAAGAAGCGCGAGATACGGCGCCTTTGGATCACGCGCATCAACGCCGCCGCGAGGCTGAACGGCCTGTCGTACTCGAACTTCATGAACGGACTGAAGCGCGCCGAAGTAGCGCTCGATCGCAAAGTGCTCGCCGACCTGGCTGTGAACGACCCAACGGCGTTCGCGAAGCTGGCCGAGGTCGCCAAGGAGAACATCGGCGCGTAGTCGGCGGCAAAGACCCGAGACCACGACGAGGTCCCGAGAGGGACCTCGTTTCGTTGGCGGCAAGGTTTCAGAAAGAACCGCATGCCATCCTGCTTCCCGCGACGTCGCCAGGAAAACGAGCCTATCCCTCGGGCGCGCACGGGAAGGAACGGGAATGCTTAGAGCACTACGCTGGGCAGCTGCGGTCGCGTCGGTCGCCGCGCTTGCCCTGGGCATGGGCGCGACTGGCGCCTACTTCACGGCGAAGACTCAGGTGGCGGATAACACGATTCGCGCGGGCAGAGTGGCGGTGTCGGCGGAGCCGACGTCCGCTGCGCTTTCGATCGACTCAATCGCGCCGGGGGCCTCGGTTGTTCGGACCATGTCGGTACTCAACGACGGCAACCTGCCGATCGACTACGTGGTGACAGGCGCGAAGCGCGCCGGAATCACCGAGTTCTATGAGTCGCTGACGTGTACTGTCACGGTGGACAACCGCGAGGTCTTCGCCGGACCGATCTCCGCTTTGCGTACAACTCCGGTCGCGGTCGCTCCGGGAGCCAGGTCCCAGATGCAGTTCGCGGTGGGTCTGCCGGGGAGCGCCGGCAACACGTTGGCAGGAGACTACGTTCGGATGACCCTTTACGTTGATGCCGAGCAGGTACACTAGTGCGTCCCAGTGCCGCGGCTCGCATCGGTGTTGCGTGTGCGGCGATAGTTGCGGCGACATGGGCCGCGGCTTCGGCTTTCGGCGCGGCGATCGTCACCGGCGGTTCGATGATGCCATCGATGTGGCCTGGCGACATGGTGGTGTACCGAAGGGGAGGGATACCTGAGATGGGTTGCGCGGTGGTGTTCTCGCGCCGAAGCAGCGGCGCCCTGGTGGTGCACCGCGTGTTGAGTCATTCGCCGGGTCACGGGTATGTGCTGCGCGGCGACGCGAATCCGACGCCGGACCGAGACGCTGTCCCATCGAACTCGATCAAAGGGGTCGTGGTGGCAACCTTGCCCTTGGGGCGGGCACTGGCCGCTGGATTGGGCGCCTTCGGGGCGCGTA
>JBBILP010000141.1:0-3815 GCA_037444885.1 Actinomycetota bacterium
CGAGCCAGCGACCGACTTCGTCCATCAGTATCTTGATCCTCGGGTGAAGAAGGTCGTCCCTGTTGACTCTGAAGACGACGCCAGTCGACTCATCGTCCAGCCGAACGACCGCGCCCATCGGGTATATGCCGAGCATCGCGACGAACGTCTTGGTCAGACTCGGGTCGTACGCCTTGCTCCTGCCCTGCATCAGAACGGCCAGCGCCTTGTCGGCGCGGATTTCTCGGCGGAAAGGTCTCCGGGTAGTCATCGCATCGTATGCGTCGCATAGCGCGACCACCTTGCTGAACAGGTGCTGCTCCTGGGAAGAAGCGGTCTCCGGGTACCCCTGCATATCATGGCGCTGGTGGTGCTCGTAGGCGACGATCATCGGCATCTGGTCCGACAGCTGGATACGCTTGAGCAGGTCGGCGCCCTCGGTGGCGTGGGACTTCACTATCTGCCATTCATCCGAGGTCAACGGGCCTTCCTTGTTGAGGATGTCCTCGGGAATGCGCACCTTGCCGAGGTCGTACAGCAGGGCCGACAGTCCAAGCGAGCGTAGTGACTCCGAGTCGAGCCCAAGCGTAGCGCCGAGGGAGATCGAGAGGATGCATACGTTGATGGCGTGGTTGAGTGTGTAGTCGTCGTGGCTCTTGATGGCGGTGAGACCCAGTACCGCGGCGGGATCGTGGAACAGGTTGTCGAGAAGAGACGTGACCACCCTTTGTAGGGGCTCGATCTCGAAGACCTTCCCGAGCTTGACCTGCGTCTCGACGTCGCGCATGACAGCCACGCCCGCGTCGTAGCTCTCGCGTGCCTGGACCTTATTCTCGCGCTCCTCCGCCTCGCGGGCTTCATCTTCAAGCGTTGTCGTTTCCGCGACGTGGATGCCCTTCGTGCCTCGTGTCTCAAGGAAGGCGTCCGCGGCCTCGATCGTGCGCGCTTCGCTCGAGGCGAGAAGCGCTATCAGCGCCGACGCATCGGACGCTTCACAGGCTCCGTCGAAAGTGAGCGCCGAGATACCACGCGCAAGGAGTTCCTCGATGAGCTTGCGATACGTGACGCTCTCCTCGGGGAATACGTGGTTCTCCACAAACAGCGTGTTCTTGTAGATGTTCACTGTGACCGTCTCGAACGCGATCTCCGTGAGCGCGCCGACGGCCCCAGCCAGCTCGGAGGCGGCCTGTATGACCAACGGATGGCTCTCGGGATAGAGGGTTGCGTTGTTCTGCGCGACCGCGATAGTGCGCAGCAGCTCTCTCGCCAGGGCCAGCTTCTTGGGGCTGGCAAAGGGTGTACGAGAAGCCGGACTGGTCTCGGCAGCCAGCTCCTCGGGGGTCTCTAGCCGGTCCTGATCGTCATCGCTGAACGCGGTCACGACATCCTCCTATGTCCGATTCGCTTCTCCGCCGTCCAGGCGGTTCAGAGCCTGGCGGGCAAGGAAACGCAGTTCCTTCGTCTGGCGCCCGAGAGCCAATCGGCGCTGCGACATCCGGCGGAGTATCGGTATCGCCTTCGACGATCCGAGCGCTTCCAGACACTTTATCGCTTCTTTCTTGATCTCGTGGTTCCTCTCCCACACCTTGATGTCTTCGAGCACTCGGACAACCGCGGGCAAGGCCTCATCAAGGTGGACGCGCCCGATCTCTGAGATCGCGAATCGCTGCGTCTCAGGATCCCAGTGGCCAACGGCCTTCGTCAGCGCGCGAGACGCATCGGAGGTTCGGGTCTCGGCAAGGGCCGTGACCGCCGCTCGGCGCACCGACGAGTCCAGATGCTCCATTCCCTGCTCGACCACGGATACCGCGCGCTTGTCCCCCAGCAGGGGTATGACTTTGAGCAGCGCAACAGCCGAGGGGATGCTCGCCGAGCGCAGACGCCTGCTCGCTGCCGAGAGAAGGCCGTCGCTGAGCCCACGCATCGCGGGAAGCAGGAGCAGTCGACGCGACTCGCTTGTCTCCAGGAAGTGATTCAGCAAAGCCTCCGCACCAGGGGTCCCTGCGACCGCCAGGAGATCCGCGGCGACCGTCATCTCGGCATCCGTGCTCGGGTTGCGGCACACATCCGCGAGCACCTGGGGATCGGAGAGTCCTATGTAGGCCGAATCGATGGCGAACGCGAGGGACGCCTCCGACCTCATCTCATCGAGACGACGAAGAGCTTCTCGGACCTCGGTGAACGCGCCATCACGCGCCGCAGCCGGAAGTGCGACGCCGATCGCCTCGACCGCGTCGGGCGTAGGGTGCGTTCGAGCGATCGCCACCGCGGTCGCGAGCGCCCTCCCCGACGCCAGACTCGGTGCCGCGAGGGCGATCTGCCTGTCGAGGTCGGACTCGTCCTCCATCGCGCGCGCCTCGCGTGCGACCTCCCCGGCGTCCACCTCCGGAGGGACACCGCACTCCGCTTCCGATCGAGGGGATGGGCTGAGCAGGGCGAGGACTTCCCGCATGATCTCGGGGGGCAAGTCGAGGGTTTGCACCAAGTCCGACGGCGGGGAGCAGGTCATCATGGCGGCGAGACTCAGCAAGCGCGCGAGCGCGGCGGGTTGCATGTCGGCGATGACCTGCATCATGCCCTCCATCGGCGGAGTCGTGCTGTCGAGCGCGAATGCCGAGGACATGAGTCTCGCGCGCGTCCCCTCATCCAGACGAAGGAGCGCCTGCGCGATCCGTTCACGGGCGAGCTTCTGTGTCGCCTCCTCAAGGCGGTCCACCGCGCCGAGGAGATCGTCTCGGACCTCGCCGCCGGCCGCTGCCGACACCCAGCTTTCGACGCTGGCTTGGACCTCTTGCGCGATGTCGGGGAGTGGAGCGGTGGTCAGATCGAGCCCCAGAATACCCTCCTCGGTGGAGGCCCGCAGGGTCACCTCGATAACCGCGATTCTGCTCACGCCCGCAGCACCGAGCGCCGACCTGATGCCGCCGCGCTCTCGAATGTCGCGGGCCTCGGCATTAACCAGGTCGAGGAAGGCCCGAGTCTCTTCCGGTGTCACCTCGGGCGCGACTATCAGCTGGCCTACCTGCAGTGCGTGGAGCGACTCGGCAAGCCCGGCCACTGCCGCCTGCCCTTCGGCGGCTGGGACGTCCTCGATTCGAAGGCCCTTGGGATCGACCGTGAATCGGAGAGTGCCGTGCGCCGCGGTCAGGGTCCTGGCCGACTGCACGAACCGGCCGATGGCTTCTTGCGGCATCGGGTTGGTCGCCGGGTACAGGCGAGATACGCTCGCGGCGGTCGCAAGCAGGCGCAACACGTCTTCGGCACGCGCCAGCGTGTCCTTGTCCATCCGCCCTACCTTACCGGTTGGTTTCCCAAGACAAGAGCATACTCCCGATATCGGCGAGACGGGCTTGCGGCTTCACACCCTGGGGCATGGCCGGAGGACACGCAGCGTTCGCTTGTGAAGAACCGCGCGGAAAAGCCGATATAGACGGTGTACACAGGCGCGCTCCGCGCGTGTGGTGCGACCGCCTCACAAGAGGACGAGAAGTGCCGCTGAGAACGATCGCCTACTACCGTCAGCTTGCCGAGGACAGCCTCAAGAAGGCGGGCGTGATAGAGCCGCCCTACGACCTCGCTGGCCTCGCGGCTCACTTCGGCGTGCCGGTCATGCGCATCAGACTCCCGGCCTTCTTCGCGGGAGCCCTGATCGCCGAGGACGGTCTGCCGGTCATACTGCTGAATACCAATCGCGAGGAGCTGGTGCAGCGGCGCACGCTCGGGCACCTGCTCGCGCACATCATCATGGTGCTCGACGACCCGGCTGCAACGTATCCACGCAACACCCAGGGAGAACACACGGCGGCCGACGCGATGTCCGAATCACTGATGCTGCC
>JBBILP010000142.1:0-3814 GCA_037444885.1 Actinomycetota bacterium
CCGCGGCACGGACACGCCGCCCCGCGGCACGGCCCAGAGACCGGAGGACTTGACCCGCGCACAGCAACAGGCGCTCGATGCGGTACGCAGTGCTCTCGGCGGGAGTGGCGGCGTCATACTCCTGGATGGCGTTACAGGCTCCGGGAAGACCGAGGTGTACCTCCAGGCCATAGAGGGGGTGCTCGAGGACGGCGGCGGGGCGATAGCGCTGGTACCCGAGATATCGCTTACGCCTCAGACCGTCGGACGCTTTCGGGCTCGTTTCGGGGATCTCGTCGCAGTCCTGCACAGCCGGCTTTCCCCGGGAGAACGCTTCGATCAGTGGGATCTCGCGGTCCGGGGGGTCGCTCGCGTCGTGGTTGGGGCGCGCTCGGCCGTGTTCGCTCCGGTCCGCGACTTGCGGCTCGTCGTCATCGACGAAGAACACGAATCGTCCTACAAGCAGTCATCCACGCCCAGATACCACGCGCGAGATGTGGCCGCGAAGCTCTGCGAACTCGCAGGTGGAACGCTGGTTCTCGGAAGCGCCACGCCCAGCATGGAGACCCGTAGCGAGTCCGATCGCGGCAACTGGACGCGTGTGCGGTTGCCCGAGAGAGTCGGCGGTAGGCCGCTTCCAGAGGTCGCGATAGTGGACATGACGCGGGAGTTCGCCGAGTCCAATCGCAGCATGTTCTCGCGGCCGCTCGCAGACGGCCTGCGTGAAGTCGCAACCGACAAGTCCAAGGCGGTCCTGCTCCTCAACAGGCGAGGTTTCGCCAGCTTCATGCTGTGTAGGGCATGTGGGTACGTCCCAACTTGCCCGATGTGCTCGACTTCGCTCACCTACCACGAGGTCGGCCAGAACCTTGCGTGTCATCACTGCGGCAGACGTGAACCTGTTCCCGCGCAATGCCCGACATGCGCGAGTCCGTACCTGCGCATGTTCGGGAGCGGCACGCAAAGGGTCGAGCGCGAGCTTCAAGCTCTCGTTCCGAACCTCCCTGTGGTTCGCATGGATGCGGATACGACGCGCGGTAAGGGGGGGCACGAACGTCGTCTGGCCGCCTTTGAGGCGCTCGATTCGGGCGTTCTTCTCGGCACCCAGATGGTGGCCAAGGGGTTGGACTACCCAGACGTCACCCTGGTAGGTGTAGTCAACGCCGATACGACGCTGCACCTTCCCGATTTCCGCGCCGGCGAGCGAACATACCAGCTGATCGAACAGGTCGCCGGACGAGCCGGCAGGGGAGCGCGGCTCGGCCGAGTCATCGTCCAGTCCTATTGGCCGGATCACCCCGCACTTCTGGCCACGGTTGCGCACGACCCTGAGGTCTTCTACTCACAGGAGCGCGCCGCCAGAGAGGCGCTCGGCTATCCGCCCTACGGACGACTCGTGAACGTCCATATCACCGGTGCCGATCTCGGTGCGGTCAAGGACGTAGCCGAGAAGTGCGCGTCCGTCCTTGAAGCGAGACTGCCGGAAGGTTGGACGCTACTGGGTCCCGCTCCGGCGCCGCTGTCTCGACTTAAGGGGTCCCACCGATGGCACCTCCTGGTCAAGGCGCCTCCAGGGGCTGCGGTTTCCGCGTACTTGAGAGAGTCGCTTTCGGGTATCCGTCCCCAAAGGGGCGTCTCATTGGTCCCTGACGTGGATCCGGCCGATGTCCTGTGAACAGCGCGGCGGGAATCTTACCAGGGGTGATAGAATCGCGGGGGCCTTGAGCGAGGCTCTCGAAGGCAAGGGATTTGCAGAGCAACTGCCCGCGAGAAGCACGGGAGTCGTTTCCGCGGGCGCAAGTCGCTTTGGAACGAGATGAGTAGACGGTAGAAGCATGGACGTGCTCAAGCACCCCAACCCAGCGCTCAGACAACCGGCGGATCCGGTGGATCCGGAAAGCGACACCGATCTTGCCACCCTGGTCAAGCGCATGGCGCAGGCGATGTACGACGCGCCCGGTATCGGGCTTGCGGCGACACAGCTCGGTATCCAGAAGCGCGTCGTAGTCTTCGACCTGGAAGAGGGGCTACAGGCACTCTGCAACCCAGTCATCACCGTGGCTTCCGACGAGACCGCCGTCGATGATGAAGGGTGCCTTTCACTGCCGGGAATCTCAGTTCCCATAGCGCGCAGCGTGCGTGTGGTGTGCGAAGCCCAGACCATCGACGGCGAACCACTCAGCATCCAGGCTCAAGACCTGCTGGCCCGCCTGCTGCAGCATGAGATCGACCACCTGGACGGCAAGTTGATCATCGATCGAGCGTCACCCGAGGAGCGCCGAGAAGCCATCCGGCGCTACAACGACATCCTCGAGGGACGCGCACAGCCCGACGAAGCGTCCTAGAGGCCTAGGGGGAGTCCAGTGCGGGTTGTCTTCATGGGGACGCCGCACTTCGCCGTGCCCTCCCTGGAAGCGCTGATCGCGCGGTACGACCTCGTGGGTGTCTGCACTCGGCCAGACGCGCTCACCGGTCGCGGAAGGCGACTCGCGTCGTCTCCCGTTAAGCAGGCCGCGCTCGCCGCCGGGGTACCCGTCCTGCAGCCGCGTACGTTCAGGGACGCCACCGCGGTGGCCGACCTCGCCGCGCTACGCCCCGATGTTGTCGGCGTCGCCGCGTACGGCCTGCTGCTCCCTCGGGCCGTGCTGGAAATCCCGCCGCACGGGTGCATCAACGTCCACGCGTCCCTCCTGCCCGCGTACCGAGGCGCCGCGCCTATCGAGCGCGCCATCCTAGCTGGGGAAGCGGTTACCGGAGTCACGATCATGCGCATGGATGAGGGCCTCGACACTGGAGATTGGGCGGCGATGGAGTCAGTAGCGATCGACGACCTCTACGCCAGCGAGGTCTCAGACTCGCTCGCCGACATGGGCGCCCGCATGCTGTTGGGCGTTCTTTCGCAGATCGAGAGCGGCCGGGTGGTCTGGCGACCGCAGCCCAAAGACGGTGCGACCTACGCGGACAAGCTGGCGCGAAATGACGTGGCGTTGAATCCCCTGCTCCCGCTTGAAACCGCCCTTCGCCGCGTTCGCGCCTCGAGTCCGCATGCACCGGCTAAGTGCTCGGTTCTCGGAGTCGCCGTCACAGTGCAGCGCGCTTCTCGGAGTGAGGTCTCCGTCCCACCCAGCGCTGTCGTCGCCGAGAAGCACCGACTGCTGCTGGGCTTCGCGGACGGGTCCATGGACGTCCAGACTTTGACGCCGGAGGGCAGGGGGGCGATGGATGGCACTGCGTTCGCGCGGGGTCGTCGCGCCAGTGTCGGCACGTGGGAGGCGATCGGGTGAGCGTGAGTCCGGCTCGGCTTGCTGCCCTGGAGGTCGTCGGGAGAGTCCGGACGCGCGGTGCCTACGCCCACGAGACCCTCGACGCCGTGTTGAGGGAGCGAAGCCTGTCCGAGGCTGACTCCGCTCTGGCCACACGCCTCGGCTATGGGGTGGTGCAGTGCCTAGGTACCCTGGACGAGGCGCTCTCGCGCTATGTGCGACGTCCCGATACGACGGACCCGGAGGTGATGGACGTCCTGCGGATGGCCGCCTACGAGCTGCTCTTCGCCAGGACACCACAGCGAGCGGTAGTACATCAGGCGGTGGAGGCCGCGCGAATCGTCTCTCCACGCTCGGCTGGTTTCGCCAACGCCGTGCTACGCCGCCTTGCGGAGGACGCTCGCGACTTCCCATGGGGCAACCCGGACCAGGACGATGCCGCGCTTGCGCGCGCCTTCGCGCATCCGGAGTGGCTGGTTCGCCTCCTGGTCTCCGAGCATGGCCGACAAACGACGCTGGAGATGCTTCGCGCCAACAGCTCCCCAGCGCCCCTCTATCTTGCGCACAACCCC
>JBBILP010000143.1:0-3812 GCA_037444885.1 Actinomycetota bacterium
CAAACGGTCCTCACTTCTTGGCGGGAGTAGAGAACCGATTGTGCCCCAGATCGCCCCGACCTCGGATGGCCGGGGTGTTGCGTTTAGTATCTGAATTCGCGAGAACCAACAGGGGCTTCGCCCTGACAACGGCGTAGCCCCTGCTAACTAACTATGGTGCGGGTGAAAGGAGTTGAACCTTCACGGGGTTGCCCCCACATGGACCTGAACCATGCGCGTCTGCCATTCCGCCACACCCGCGTATCGCGAGAGTGAATCGTAGCATCGCGAAGCCGGGTATTGGAAGGGCGCTCCGACCCTCCTGAACCCCACGCTCCGCTCCCTCGCCTCCGCGCGCGTGGAGTCCGACGAAGCCTTCGCGCTAGAATGTCTTAAGGGGAAGGGATGCGACATGGCGCTCGCACTTCTGGCGACGGCCATAGTTCTTGACGTCGCCGCTGTCTTGGCGGCTCTCTACGTCGCGCTCTCACTTAAGCGCCGTGCTGAATGGTGGGTCGGCGCGGTCGTGCTCGCGATGGTCGCCGCTCGGCGGGCGATGTACCTGATCACGGCACTGACCGACGAGGCCGTCGTCCTCGATCCAAGAGCCGAGGCCACTGGGCTTTTCGTTTCGTGCGCGCTCGCCGCAGTCGTCATCGGCACGGCGATCGCCGCACTGCGCGCAGGCCGACAGCAGTTTGCTCTGCTCGAGGCCGAGGAGCGCTACCGCGCGGTCTTCAGAAACGACCACACGATAATGCTGGTCACGGACCCGGAGACGCTGAGGATCGTGGACGCCAACGAAGCCGCGGAGGCCTTCTACGGCCACACGCGCGACGAACTGGCCTCGATGAGCATCACGGACATAGACACCGCACACCCCGAGATCATCCGGGCCAGAGCCCAGGCAGTCGCGAGCGGCGAGCCTCAGATAGTGCACACGCAACACCGGACGGCGAACGGGCAGTACAAGGACGTCGAACTGCACCTGGGAATCATCGTCGTAGCGGGCAAGACCCTGAAGCTCGACGTTGTTTTCGACCTGACGCCTCTCTCTCGGCAGCGAGAGCTCCTCGAGCGCGTTCGCGCGCGCTACTCGGCGCTGTTCGACAACATGCAGTCGGCTTTCGCCTATTGCCGAGTGATGTCGGACGACCGCGGACACGCGATCGACTTCGAGATCCTCGATGTCAACAAGGCGTTCGAGAAGATGTTCGGCGTTGAGAAGATCGCGGTCTTGGGACATGCCGCTCGCGAAGTGATGCCGGCGCTCCATGAGGACTCGCTCGACTGGGTAGCCACCTTCGCGGATGTCGCATCCTCGGGCGACTCCATCAAGTTCAAGGCCCACAGCTCGGCCTACGGGGCCTGGGTCTCGGTCAGCGCCTACAGCATGGAGCCGGGGTTCTTCGCGGCGATCGTGTCCGACGTGTCGCAGGAGAAGGCCTCCGAGCAGCGCCTCGAGTCCTTGATCGCTGAGCGCACGCGTGACCTGGACACCGCGAACGCCGACCTAGCTGCCGCAAACGAGGAGCTCACCGCACTCAACGAAGAGCTGGTCACCACCAACGAGGACTTGCAGGCGGCGCTTGAGGATCTCAGAGAGGCCACCTCGGCGAGAGACCGCTTCTTCGCGAGCGCCAGCCACGAACTCAGGACGCCCTTGAACTCGATCATCGGGTTCAGCGGTGTCATGCTGCAGGGCATGACCGGCCCGCTGAACGAGGAGCAGACCCGCCAGTTGGACATGGTGCACCGAGCCGGCAAACACCTGCTTGCGATAGTCAACGACATCCTCGATCTGGCGAAGCTGGAGTCGAGCCGCATATCCGTCCAGTGGTCGGAGGCCCACCCCAGCCAGGTCGTGAGAGAGCTGGCGGATTCGGTGGCCGTTCAGGCGAAAGAGAAGTCGCTCGCGCTGCGAGTACAGGTCTGCGACGAGTGCGACATCGCCCTCCTCACCGACAAGACCCGGCTCACCCAGGTGGTTGAGCCGGTACTGAGCAACGCGATCAAGTTCACCGACGAAGGCTACGTGTCTCTGGAGTGTTCTTGCGAGGACAACCACGTGAAGCTCACGGTCCGGGACAGCGGCATCGGGATAGCGCCCGAGGACCTCGATCTGATATTCGAGCCGTACTCCCAGCTGGCCGTAGGCGGACCCGACAGTGGCGACGGCACGGGTCTCGGTCTTGCCGTGACAAGGGGTCTCGTCCAGGCGCTCCGAGGCACCATTGAGGTCGAGAGCGAGCCGGGCGCAGGCTCGGTGTTCGCCGTGACGCTCCCCGCGCGCACCTCGGAGACCTGACCTCATCGAAGTGCTAGCCTGGTGGTGCGGCTCACTGACGGAGGTCCGGTGGAGCGCCAGCTCATCCTGAACAGGTACAGGCCCGTAGATGAACTCGGGCACGGCGGGCACGGAGAGGTCGTACTGGCCTACGACACCCGGATGGCCCGGCGAGTCGCGATCAAGCGCCTCCCCCTGCCGATCGACAGAGACGGCAGGCCGCTTCAGCGAGCGGGCCTTGCCGAGGCCCGAACGGCAGCGCTGCTCAATCACCCGAACATCGTCACGGTCCACGAGTGGGATACGGACTCTGACGAGGCGTTCATCATCATGGAGCACGTGGACGGCGCGTCACTCGCCGACGTGCTGGACGCGGTTGAAGGCCCGCTCGACATCGACGAGGCAGCGACGGTGCTGCGCGACGCGGCACGCGCGCTGAACTTCGCTCACGACAACGGTGTCCTCCACCTCGACCTGAAGCCGGATAACATCCTCATCACCCGGGACGGCCGGGCCAAGGTGGCGGATTTCGGGGTATCCGTGCTCACGAACGCGGTCGGGCGCGCTATCGGCTGGGGCGGAACGCCGGGCTACATGCCTCCCGAACAGCTCGCTGGCGACGATGTCGACGAGACCGCGGACGTTTGGGGTCTGGCAGCGCTCATGTTCGAGGTCCTGACAGGCGCTAATCCGTTCGCGTCGCGAAGCGTTGAGGGTGCGTTGTTCAAGGCCGATTTCGTCGACACGCCAGCCCCGAGCGATTTCCGCCGAGACCTGCCACACGGCGTCGACGACATCCTGCTCGCGGCTCTGGCGGTCCACCCGATGGACAGGTACCCGTCAGTCGAGGACTTCGCCGAGACGCTGCTCGGGCATCTCGGCGATCCGGAGATCGGTTCGGATTCGCTCTCGGACATCGTGGACGAACTAGTCAGCGAAGAGGACGCCGAGGAGGACTCGCTCCTTCAGGTGGGCGTGTGGGACCGCCTCGCCGGGCGGCAGCAGGCGGTGCGGAGAGTGGTCGCGGCCACCGTGGCCCTGTGGCTTTGCTCGGCTGGCCTTCTGGAGCTGGGAGTGGGTCCCGTCGCCTGGGCGGGAGCGGCGCTCGCCGCCCTGGCGGCCGCACTAGCCCCGGGCCTCGGCCTGGCGCTCGCACTCATCGGCGCGACGTTGGGGCTTGCGGACCGCCCGCTCTCGGCGATCACCTTCTTGGCGCTGGCGACGCCCTTCTGGTTCCTGCTCGGCCGAGAGGGTCGCGGACTCGCGCTGTTCCCGCTCCTCGGCCCCGTGCTCGCCGCGGGACGCATGGCGCCGTTGGCGCCACTCGCGCTTGGCTTCTTCTTCCCGCCGGTACCGGCGGCGGCGTCGGCTGCGCTGACGTCGCTGGTGGTGACGTGCGCTTCCGCGGGCGCCGGCGCATCTCCGCCATACGCGACGCTCTCCCCGGCGCTGCTGTTCTCGGGGGAACAGCTATCGACCTACGCGAGCGGAGCGCGCGTGCTGATAGCCAGCCCGGGACCCCTGATCGCGGCCATCTCGTGGGCGA
>JBBILP010000144.1:0-3788 GCA_037444885.1 Actinomycetota bacterium
CCTCCGTTCCGCGCAGGGTCTCCGCCAGCGCAGACTCCGCTGCTAGCTTGGAACGACCGTAGGGGTTCTCGGGAGATTTCGGTGCGGTCTCTGGTAACGGAACGCGTTCGGGCGTGCCGTACACCGCTGCCGACGACGCCGAGATCATCCGCCTCGCACCGCACTCCGTGGCGAGGCGCGCCACGGCCAGCGTGCCACCGTGGTTGACCGACCAGTCGTGCTCGGGGTCGGCGATCGACGCCGTAACGGAGGGCTGTGCCGCAAGATGCACGATCGCTTCGGGCCCGAACTCCCGAGCGACGTCGGCCAAAGACGGGTCCCGTACGTCCAGGCATCGGAAGTGCGCGCTTGGATTCACGTTGGCCATGCTTCCTGTGGAAAGATCGTCCACGACAGCGACTTCGTTGGATTCCAGCAGGACGTTCACCAGGTTGGACCCGATGAAGCCCGCTCCTCCCGTGACCATGACCCGCAATGTGGCCTCCTATCGCGGCGCAGTCTCGACGCCGGGCTCCCGCAGTCGACTCACCTCGGTCAGCTCCGCCTGGACTATCAGGCGATATCGCGCGCTGTAGGGCGGATGGCAGGCGGTGAGCGTCAGCATCGGCTCCTCGGTGTGCCCCACCACGTCCACTCGGTCGGGAGTGACGATGAGCGTTCGCGACACAGTGTAGCGATAGCGCCGGAAAGGCGAGTAGAAATCGACCACATCCCCTGGCTTCAAGGCGTCCAAACGGCGGAAGGGCGCTCCGTAGGTTGTTCGGTGCCCCGATATGCCGACGTTGCCCACCGGTCCGGGCAGGTCGGTGTAGTCGATCCAGCCCGGGCCGCGCTTGAGCGTAGCGGGCGTAGCCCCCTTGGTGACGGCGGCGTCAAGACGCATGCCTTCTGACACGAGTCTGCCGAATATCCCGCCCTGGGGCAGCGCCACCCAGTAGGCGCGATCCTGCTCGGTCCATCCCTCGAAATCGAGAGGCTCGTCCTCGGCCGACACCACAAGATCCGCGGGCGCGCCAGCGCCGAGCGCTCCGAGGTCGCGCATCTCGGCGTCGAGTGATCGTTGGCCGAGACCCGCGACCAGCCCGGTGAGGGCATAGTACGAAAGCAGTCCCACCGAGATGCCGAGCAGGAAGTCGCCGGCCACCCTCGCGACCCGCCTCAAGACGCCACTCGGATGCGGAGCTATCGCCTCGGCGCTCACGCGCAACCTCCGTCCCTGCTCGTTAGAAAGAGACCGAAAAGACCTCGGGAAAAGTGACGCCGCTTACAAATCCCCTATCAGGATTCCACACGGACTCACCGATATACAAAGCAGAGACGTTGACAGCCGCACATCGATCGAGCTCCCCCGTCAAAGGCACAGCACGTCGAAAGGCGTGCCTCGCAAAGTCACGGGTCTAACGGAAGCCACCAGCTTCCCACGACAGCCGGACCGCCGGGTACGAGTCCCCGAGTCAACCACGACCCTGGGGCCGCCCACTTCGAAGAGGGAGGCACAGGGTCGATGCGTGGACGGGCAGGACTTGGAGGAACACGAAATGCGGCGTTCACCACTCAAGACCAGGACCGCGAGGGTTCTCGTCGCCGCCTCTCTATCCCTCTCGATGGCGATCGTCACCCCTGCGGCCGCCTCGGCATTCCCGAAGGCTTCCGGCGCGGTCCAGCTGCAGCTGGGTGCGAAGCTCGCCTCCGAGGCCAGGCTTGGCGCCGTCAAGACCACGTCCTCCGACGCCGGATCGCTTACGGCCGTCTCCGCTCTCAAGGTTACCGCGCAGGAGCAGCCGGCCAGCTACCCGACGCAGGGCGGCAAGCCTGTCACAGCCAGCAAGACGTCGAAGCTCGCACAGGCACGAGCGATCCTCGCCGGCCTCATCCGCAAGTACCCGATCCTTCGCGGCACGACAGTTGAGTTCGGTCCTACCCCCAACAACGCGCAAGCGGTCGCCTACTACACCAGCGGCGAGATCGTCATCAACCCCAACCACCGGGCCAGCCTCGAGCGCATCATCACTCACGAGGTCTGGCACATCATCGACTGGAGAGACAACGGCCGAATTGACTGGTGGGAGAACGTTCCCCCCCGGAACCGATAACCCCGCAGTCCCCTCCTCCCTGCCCCGCCGGTCGGCCACCGTGTCTCACCGGAGAGAGGACGAAGCCCCACTCACTGGTGGGGCTTCGTCCGTTTCTGCACCCGTTTGCCGGATATGGGAGGGCCGCCTGGTTGGCGGCCCTCCCTTACTCGATGCGCTATCTGTCTGCCAGCCCTAGCCGTAGACCCGCGACAGCCTGCGCACTCCGAGTCCGACCAGACCGACAGCGACCGCGAGTGCCACGAGCAGTAGCGCCTCGGCACCGGTGAACGGCAGGAACGGCGCGTTCACCCTGACGACGACGCGCTCGGTGTCGGTGTTGTTGCTCGTGTCGGGATCATCCGGGTGCGAGATGACCACGACGTTGTCGACGTTGGTCGACCCGCTGGGCATGTCGGACTTGACCTTCACCTTGTAGGTGATGGTCGCGCTCTCGCCGGGCAGGAGCGGCCCCGCTATGCTCCACGTGATCTCGCCGTCGGCAACGATACCGCCGCCAGCATCGACCACCGTCACGTAGCGTTCGTCGTAGTTGTCGACAATGGTGAAGTCAGAGGCTCCACCTTGGCCGACGTTGCGATAGGTCAGCGTGTACTCGACGACATCGCCGGGCTGCGCCGAATCCTTGTCTGCCACCTTGTCGATCGCGAGATCGGGAGGCGTGAACGGCAGGAACGTGCGCACCGTGAGCTCGTCGCTATCGGAGACTTGGTTCTCCAGCTCGTCGTATCCGACCGCTACCACCACGTTGGTGGTGGTCTCGTTCAGCACGGCCGACGCGGTGAGGACCTGGCTCGCTCCGGGCGCGAGTTCCGCTATGTCGCCGATATGACCTAGGTGATCGTCATCCACCGAGATCCCGAAGAGGGTCACATCTCCCGTGTTGGTGACCGTGAACGTGTAGTTCACGAGCGTGCCGACCGGGACACCAGCTTCAGGAGCATCGGAGGACTTGACGACCTGTATCGCCGGGTTGATTACCACGACTTCCTCGTCCGCCTCCGCGGTCACATGACCGTGGATGACAGCCTCCTCCTCGTGCGAGCCGTAGTGACCGAACACGGTGGCCACGTTCACGGTGTCGGCGGAGATGATGCCGCTGGCGGTGAGGATCACGCTCTCACCTGGGGCAAGGAGGGCGATCATCCCTATCGGACCGAGGATGTCGTCGGTGACGGCTACGTTGAACAGGGCGATGTCACCTGTGTTGGTGACCGTGTAGAAGTAGGTGACCTCGGTCCCGGGGAGTACGACTGTCGCGCTCGCGCTCTTGAGGATCGAGATCCCGGGGTTGTAGATCGGGACCGTCAGTTCGTCGCTATCCGAGACCACGAACTCCGTCGGGTCGTAGCCGGTGGCGACCACCACGTTGGTGGTCGTCTCGGTGAGGACCGCGGACGCGGTGAGGGTCACGCTTTCGCCAGCGCCAAGCTCGGCGATCTCGCCGACATGGCCGAGGCGATCATCGTGCACCATGACACCGAAGAGGGTCACGTCACCGGTGTTCGTGACAGTGAACGTGTAGGTGATCTCGGTTCCCGCCACCGCAGCAGCCGGCTCGGCCGCCTTGAGGACTTCGATGGCCGGGTGGATCACATCGACGGTCCAGCTGTCGTCATCCGCGACGACACCCTGCAGCAGGTCGTAGCCCATCGCCGATGCCGTGTTGTCGATCGGATCGACGCCCTCGGGCAC
>JBBILP010000145.1:0-3782 GCA_037444885.1 Actinomycetota bacterium
GGAGGTCGTCCAGGGTCTGCTGGAGGGAGTCCTGGCTTCCGAGAAGGCAGCTTCCGAGCGGGATCGCTCCCTGATCATCTGGAGAACCGTCCGCATAGGGATACTCCTGGTCGTGCTTGCGATCTTCGTCGCGCTGTCGCGAGCGTTCCAGCTGTGGTACCGGCGGATGGAGGAGCGAGAGCTTGCGAAGGAAGCGGAGGAGGAGGCCAGGGCCGAGAGGGAGCGCCCGCACCAGGTCTACCGTCAGGATTCGCGAGTGAAACGCGGAAGCGAGGACGTGTATGGACCCGGCGACGGAGAACGCTGACCTTGCGCGCTCGCGCTCCGAGACGCGGGCCGCGTTCAAGAACCGAGCGATCATCTACGCCTATCTCCTCGACGAGCTGAAGGCCGAGATCGGTGAAGAGCGCGCGATCGCCGTCATGAAGCGCGCGATCCACCGCCGTGGAGTCGACGTCGGAGCGAAGTACAAGGAAGCCGCCGAGAACCGCGATCTCGGCGCGATCGCCGACATCTTCTGTGGCGACTCGCCCTGCGCGGGTGCGCTGTTCGAGCCGGGAGTCGAGGAGCTTCAGGAAGACACCGTGGTCCTCAGGATGACGTCGTGCCCGCTGCTTGACGCGTGGCGTGAAGCGGGTCTGTCGGAGGACGACGCCGACACCCTGTGCGACGTGGCGTCGGCGATCGATGAGGGGACCTTCGAGAGTGCCGGCCTGGAGCTTACATTCCTCGATCGACTCGGCAAGCCGGGTTCGAGGAGCTGCCTCCTACGGTTGCGCCTGCGCAAAGCCGGGCACCCCTAGACCGACCGCCATCCCGTTGGTCGCACGGGGGTGCGCGGGATTGCCCCGCACCAGACGGGCCTCGACAGCCATCCCGTCCAGCAGACGCCGAGAGCTGTGCAGGCGCAGGCCGAAGGGCTCGAAGACCTCGAGAATGGACTCCTCGGTCAGTGGGGAATGCGCAACCGCGGCGCGGGCCCATCCCGTAAGGTCAGGCACGTCCCGCAGGTAGCCCTCTCGGCGTAGGAATCGCTGCATGTGCTGGAGGGTCATCTTCGGAGTCGGCTCGTGCAGGGCGACGACACCGTCAGGCTTGAGCACGCGGCTGATCTCCTCGGCGGCTTGCGCTTGGTTCGCCAGCAGATAGAAGACCGCCGACAGCGTTATCAGGTCGAACTCTCCGTCTCCGAATGGCATCTCCTTGGCGTCTCCGACAACGAAATCGCATGTCATGAGGCCCGAAGAGGTGCACTTCTCGCGCGCCCGCTCGATCATCCGTGGCGCCTGGTCCACGCCCTTGACCGCGCCTACATACGGTGCCAGAGCGAACGCGAGGTTGCCCGCGCCGCTGCCCACGTCGAGCACGTGCCAGCTGGGCTGCGGGTCGATGAACCGGATGAACTCCGAGGTCGTGACTCTGCCCCACACGCTCTCGCGCATGTCGTCGAAGTAGTCCACTGCGTCGTCGAAGAAGCCCATCACACACGTCCCGGCGGTCGGTGCTGCGCACACGCGGTAGGCGATGCCGCTCACACCCGGTACTCGCTCACGAAGTAGCGCCTCGCGTGCCAACATCACGACGCGATAGGATAGTGAACATGTCAGGCGAGGTTCTCCTGTCCGGCGTGCTGGTCACGCTGGCTCTGGTCTTCTACACGGTGGGCGTATGGAGCGAGCGGCTCCAGAGGTACTTGAGGCCGTGGCATCTTGGCGCGTTCTGGGTCGGGCTGGTTCTGGACGGCGCGGGGACCTACGCGATGGACCGCCTAGTGCCTGGGTGGCAGTGGAACGTTCACGCGTTCACCGGGCTGAGCGCGTTCCTGCTGATGTTAGTGCACGCGGCGTGGGCCTCGTGGGTCGTCTGGTGCGGGAGCGCGGAGGCGAAAGGAACCTTCCATCGCTACAGCCTCTTCGTGTGGCTGTTCTGGCTCATACCGTATTTCGGGGGGATGTACGCGGGAATGGCGAGCAGGTCGGGGGGCTAGGATTTGGTGAGACGCCGTCTCTCGCGAGCGGCCAAGACGACTATCGTCATCTCGGCCCTCCTACTGGTGCTCGTTGGAATCGCGGCGGGTGCCGCCTACTGGTGGGCTTCCACGCCACTGGGTCCCTCCGAACGGGCGCTGAGCGCGCTCGAAGGCTCGGAGCGCGTCGACGTGAGATCCGCTCCCGAGGGAATCGCGTTCGTGCCCAAGCGCGACGCCTCCAAGGTCGGCGTGCTCATCTACCCTGGCGGCCGTGTGGACGCGCGGTCCTACGCCCCGCTCGCGCTGTCCGTGGCCGAGGAGGGATACACCGTCG
Source organism: Actinomycetota bacterium (assembly GCA_037444885.1). Taxonomy (GTDB): domain Bacteria; phylum Actinomycetota; class Coriobacteriia; order Anaerosomatales; family JBBILP01; genus JBBILP01. The sequence goes on from JBBILP010000145.1 coordinate 2,304, forward strand.
TGCTCGTGCCCATGCGCCTCAACCTGGCGGTGCTCAGTCCCGAACGGGGGATCGCCGCGATGGCCGCGCATCCCGGCGTGGAGCGCTGGGTGATAGCGGGCCACTCGCTCGGCGGTACCGTGGCCTGCTCATTTGCGGCGAACCACCCCGAGCAGGTCTCGGGACTGGTGCTGCTGGCGGCCTACCCTTCGGCCAGGACCAGTCTCGCAAACCTCGACATGCCTGCGGTGTCCATGGTGGGCTCCGAGGACGCGATCGTGGACCAACACGAGATCGGCAGCTCGCTCAGCAGGCTACCCGCAGGGACGCAGCTTGTCCCCGTAACCGGCGGGAACCACGCCCAGTTCGGCTCATATGGCGAGCAACAAGGTGACGGCGCGGCCACCATCACGCCCGCAGAGCAAGAGGGGGAAGCGGCAAACGCGATCCTCCATGTCGCCAGCCGAGTAGAGCGGGCTACGTCGAAGTAGAAGACGCGGCGGCCCGGCACTAGCGATCGCGCTCCGGCGCGTCGCGTCCATCGCCCACACACGTGGTCAGTCCACATGCGGCGCACGTGCCGCCGCACTCCGGGAGATGCGCGCCACACTGGCATCTCCTCGCTCCACGGAGCAAGCGCTCGCCGCACGACGGGCAAGTCGCGGCGTTGCCCTCGGCCCATGTGTCCCCGAGGAGGAAGTCCACGTTGCGCTCGTCGTAACGCTCGTGTCCATCTTCGGCCATACCGTGCCCCGTGCAATCCTTGCGCCAGTCGCCCCGTGGCGGAGCCTTCGTACACGCAGTATGCTTGCGCGTGCCGCCGAGAGGAAGGACCAGGATGTCTGAACAGCCGATGACGTTCGATGCCGGCACCCTTACATACGCGCAGGTACGCGCCTTGTTGGGCGCGCTCGAGGCCGACATCACCTTCGTGGACGGAGAAGACACGGTCCGCTACTACAACGAGGCGTACCGGATCTTTACGCGCAAGCCCTCGGATATCGGCAGGAACGTCGTGTCGTGTCACTCGCCGGGAGTGCAGGGCCGGGTCGCCCAGCTCATCAGCGAACTGCGCGAGGGCTGGCGCGACGATGCCGAGTTCCTGGAGCGCAAGGACGGTCGGCTGGTCAGGGTACGCTACCTCGCGCTGCGAGATGAGGACGGCGAGTATCTCGGCATCCTGGAGGTCGCCCGCTACTTGGACGAGACAGTCTAGCCCCTGCTACTTGGTGGCGGGCCGACTTCTCCCCACCTCGATGGTGATCGTCTGGTCGAGCAGGACCGCCGAGCGAGCGACGGGGCGCTGCGCCGCCACCGTGCCGGCCTTCTTGCCATCAACGTAGCGGATCGTCGCGTTCAGCCCCATCGATTCGATCGCCGAGATCGCGTCGGACTCAGACATGCCGACAAGATCCGGCGCCTCCAGATTCGCGGGAGTGACGGCGACGATGAGCGTGACCGTCTCGCCTGTTCGGACGGCCGCGCCAGCGGGCGGCATCT
>JBBILP010000146.1:0-3775 GCA_037444885.1 Actinomycetota bacterium
GGCCGCGCCGCGTCGAACAGCAGGTCGAGCTCGACCGTCATTCCGGATCGGAAGCTCGCCGCCGTCTACAATCACCCATCCTGCGCGCCAGTTTCCAGGCTGTGCGATGGTCCTCGCAGGCGTGACCGACTACTCCCCATCACGCTGCTCGCGCGAGATCGGCGCCGTGGCCGTCATCGGGGATGAGCGGCAACATCCGTCATGGCGCCGTCGTCGAGAACAAGCGGCTGGGAGCGGCGCTGGCAGTGATCCAGGCCGCACAGGCCGAGCGTGACCGGGCGAAGCTCGCCTCCAGGACCCTCACGATCCGGGAGAAGGACCGCGTGCGAGCCACCCGATCCCGGGCCGGAGCGCCCCCGCTCGAGCCCAGACCCGACCCCAAGAAAGCGGACATTTCTACTTGGGCGGAAAGCGGACATCTCTACTTGGGTTTGACACCCGGGCTACCTGGGATACTGGTTCACCGGGGGCCGCGACGGCCCGAGCGCCGCCTGGGTCTCGCCGGTCAGTCCTCGTACACGGGGTCGCCCGCCGCGTAGTCGGGGCCGGGGTCGGCGAACGCAGCGACATCGAGAAGCTCGGCGAGGCCGACCGCAAGGCCGTCCTACGCTTCGTCGACGCCCTCCTCGCCAAGCAGCGCTTCGAACATCAGCGGGGGTGAACCTCGCCGCTGACGAGGTATCGCAGGACTGTCTCGCCGATGGTTTCGGCGGAAACGTCAGACTTCGAAAAGTGCAGGACCGACAGCAACGGCGCGACCAGCGATGAGTACTCGGCTCCGTTCTCAATCGGACGCGAGACGTAGTCGTTGAAGCCCTTGTAGCGAACCCATCCACCGGCCGTGCTGAACTCCTCGCCCTGGTGCCGCTTCGCCTCGAACTCCGGCAGCAGATCGAGCAGCAGCTTGCGGAGAACTTGGTCGTCGTCCGGCTCGTTGCTCTTCAACCACTCCTCCCAGAGTCGCGACGCGCTCTCCATCCACGGGAACGCCCGCGTGAACGCCACCGGCCAGGACAATGACAACGTGCTCGGCCTTCGCGTGAGGCCGAGCGCCGACGGCGCGGAATGATCCGACCGAACCTGAGCAGGCCGCACGCCGGAACGAGTCACCACCGCCTGCGCGACGTCGGGACGTGACCGCAACGCCTCGGCCACGGCACCGAGTGCTCCTTCCCCCGATGCCACCACGTCAGGATCCGATAGCAGCGGCGGCTTGCCGGCCTGGTAGCTGGCCGAATCCAGCACGAGCCTTACCGCCTGATCGGAACTCAGCGGTTCGAGTGCTTCGCCCGATTTCATCACCAGCCGGCAGGAGGAGGCGCAGACCATCACCGCCGCCGGAGACCACCCCGCGTCGAGCAGCCACGCTACGAGAGCCTGCCAGGTCACCACTGTCAGTTCCCTCCCCAGGCGAACCGAAGCCGCTCACCCGGGAAACCGAGCATCCAGAAGAACAGGTACTCGGAGAACTGGCCGCCGATGGGGATCGGGGTCCGATTCGTTTCCACCGAGATCACAACGGTCGATGCCTGATCGCCTGTGACCGCGAAAGCGTTCGCGGTCAACGCACTGGTCGTGACGCTCACGAATGGTGACCCAGCGCTCTTGATCGTGTGCTGCAGGATCGTCATCGGGCTCGCAGCGAGGAGGAGGCCCGCTATGAAGTCGAGTCCGGCACGCGCGCCCTTGCTGAGCACCACACCCAGGACCATGAACTCGTTCAAGTCCTGCCTCGAGAGTCCGCGATAGTAACTCCGCCACACCCTCGGCGGTGGCGGCATCGGGCATGTCGTGGTGGTGCTCTTGGTCTCATCCTTCGTCGAGATCATCTCGGAGATCGGGATCGCAACAGCGGCAGCACCGCCGATCGCGGCGGTCCAGACCAGCGCTTGCTGCAACACGCCGAGATCGACCATGAGCGCGATGAACGACGCAGGCCATGCCGCGGCATAGGCCGTCACGGAGTCCGTGGCCAGCCCCATCGGATCCCTGGCCACGGTTACCCGTCCGTCGGCGTACGCGAAGTAGTTCGGTCCCGCCGTCTGCCCAAGCGGATCCGGTCGGTCCCACCGACCGCTGAGCGTGCTGAGATACCTCGCCCTCGCATACACGAGCCCGCTCTCCAGCTCATGCTCCCTCCCCGTGAACCCGAACGGCTGCCCGACCGCCGCACCGGACTCCGCCACCGGCGCCCCGAACACGTCGTACCCGCCCCGCGCCCGCACCTCCCCCGACGCCGTCGTGAGCGTGTAGATGCTCCCCAGCGCGTCCGCCTGGTACCAGTGCTTCCCCTGGCCGTTCACGACCGAGAGCACCTCGTCGATCCGCGCCAACGACTGCACGTAGAACGCCTGCCGCGCCCCGTCCGGCGCGTACTGGCCGACGACCGACAGCCCGTCGAGCAGGTACCGCGTCGCCCCCGCGGAGTCCGCCTTCTTCACCCGGAGCCCGTTGGCGTCGTACTCGTACGCGCTCCCGCCGCCTCCGGGGAGCGCCACCCCCGCGAGCCGGTCGTCCGCCCCGTACGCGTACCGCGTCACGCCCGAGGCGTCCGTCCTCGAGGTCTGGTTGCCGTTCCCGTCGTAGGCGAAGGCGGTCGAAGGCCCCCCGTCGCTCGGGGTCACCGAGAGGAGCTGGTTGAACCCGTTGGGCCGGTCGAGCGCGCGGAGGAGCATGGGAGCGGGGCTTTGGTCGGGGGCGAGCCTAGCAGGGCGGGGGCGGCGCGGGGGCGGGAGCGTGCCCGCATTGGGCGAGCGGAACGCGAATGGGCGCGAAACCGCGAAGGATTCAGGCTGCTCTCGGTCTGGTCCCGATGCGGATCCAGGCCATCAGGTGTTCGGTACGAAGATGGCAACGGCGAACCACGCGAGGACCAGCGCCACAACCCAGGCGACCGTGATCCGGCGGAGGATGATGGCGCGCCGGGTATCGCCCTTGAGCCAGCCCGTCCACACGAGTGCGCGGACGAAACGGTCGAAATGACCTCCCGAGACCTCTCTCGCGGCGAGCAACTTGAGCGCGCCGCCTCCACCGACGAGCATGAAGAGGATGACTGCGAGTAGCACTGGTTTCAGCATCAGCGCCACCTCCAGAGGAAGCCGTAACCAATAGAGAAGTAGACGGCGAGCGTGAGGCCGAGGCCAACGCTGCCGTTGGCGCCCCATAGCGCCTGTAGCTCCGTCGGTGCGCCGGCCGGCACAGGTGTGCAGGCGATGGGCTTCTCCGAGATCGAGACACCCGAACCTACGCTGAATGCGAAGAGTGCCACGTTGAGGCTTATCCCAAGGCCCTCGACGTCCTCTAGCGAGTCCGCCTGGAAGTTCACAAAGCCGTAGATGCTCGCGTCTCCTCCGACGCCGAAGCCAACGCGGAGCGCCGGGACGAGCAGCAGCCCCATCCCTCCCTTGCCATCGACGACGTAGTAGAGCACCAACTCGAAGCCGCCTGTGACGATGATGAACCCGACGCCGAGGCCGATGCCTGCAACCCAAAGCCCAGTCGGGTCGGAGCGCAAGACGGGCAGCGGGTAGTCGTAGCCGGAGCGGCCGTCGATGTCGAACGGCGCGACACCCGGGATAGGCCGAATCAGTCGCCCCGCCACCGCGCCCACGCCGTACGGATCAGGTTGGGTCCAGATGCCCGTGCTGGGGTTCAGATACCTCGCCCTCGCGTACACGAGCCCCGACTCCAGTTCATGCTCCCTCCCCGTGAACCCGAACGGCTGCCCGACCGCCGCCCCGGACTCCGCCACCGGCGCCCCGAACACGTCGTACCC
>JBBILP010000147.1:0-3773 GCA_037444885.1 Actinomycetota bacterium
ACCCCGGCATGTCGCCCGTCGCTCACATCGACATGGAGACGCCGCCGTTCCGCCTGATGCGCGACCCGTTCGTTCTGAAGAGCAACTTCATCAGCTACGCCGCTCATGCCAGTTGGCAGGAGGAGGTAGCCGCGGCCGCCATTCGCTCCAAGGAGCACCTGCTCAAGTACCTCGGCAGCTTCATAGAGCAGGATCGTCCCGAGGCGCCGATCCAGATCGTGGCGTCCGGCACGGCCGCCGCCCAGTCGCGCGAAGCCGTCCGGCTCCTTCGCGAGGACGGCGTCGACGTGGGCCTGGTGAAGATCAACACGATCAGGCCGTTCCCCGCAGTGGAGATCCGCGAGGCCCTCTCCTCTGCCGAGAAGATCATCATCCCTGAGTTCAACCGGCCGGGCTGGCTCGCTCGCGAAGTGGCTGCGGCGATTCCGAACAACGACCGGATCCATCCGGGTCCGCGCGTGTATGGCGGCATGACCATGCCCCCCGACGTGATCGTCGACGTCGTCAAGAACGGTACCTACATCGGGGTCTGACGGCCCGCCATCTGAAAGGAGGCCTAGCATGTCGCTCGACATCACGCGCATCAACCCGCACTTCGACGACGTCATGCCTGATGAGTACAGGGAGCTGGTCTCGAACGGCCCGTTCGGTGGCGGCAAGACCATCGGCGACCTCGGCACCTTCAAGGAGTTGGTGGAGGAGCATCCGCTGTGCGCGGGCTGCAACCTCGCCCTCGCGTTCAGACTGCTCATGGCGTCGCTGCCAAAGCCGGAGGACTCGGTCATCGTAGGGACCACCGGCTGCAACAGCCTGGCGTTCACGCAGCTGGCGCTGCACAACGTCCACTCGTTGTTCGGCAACCAGAACGCCGTCGCCTCCGGCCTCAAGCGCGCGCTGGAGTTGCGCTTCCCGGACAAGGTCAAAGACGTCATCGTCATGGCTGGAGACGGTGGAACGGTCGACATCGGGCTCGACATGACGCTTCACTCGTGGTTCCGTCGCGAGAAGATCACCACAGTCATGTTCGACAACGAGCTGTACGCCAACACGGGCGGGCAGGAAAGCGGGATGAGTCTGAAGGGCGCCGTTCTCAACATGGCGCCGCTCGGCAAGAAGTTCGAGAAGGTGCAGATGGCCGAGCTCGCTCGCACCTCCGGATGTGACTACGTCGCGGTCGTCTCGGCCGCTCGCCCCCGCCAGATCGGAAAGAGCTTCGAGAAGGCCGTGTTGATCGCACGAGAAGTAGGCCCCACTTTCGTGCAGATTCACACGCCGTGTCCGACCAACATGAAGCTCAAGCCGCATGAGGGCATCCTCGCCGCAAAGGAGCGTCTAAAGACCGACTACGCCTTCCAGGAGCATGTGTCGGATGCCGGCAAGGAGTACTTGGCGTCGCTCGAGACGGAGCAGGCACAGTCGGTGTGCGAGGAGGTGGCCAAGTGACGAAGCACTACATCCGGATGTCCGGTCTTGGCGGACAGGGCGTGGTCACCGCCGCGCAGATCCTTGGCAATGCGGCGGTCAAGGATGGCAAGAACGCCGTCGGCAACCCGTTCTTCGGGGCCGAGAAGCGGCTCGCTCCCGCTGAGAGTTACGTTCGGATCTCGGATGAGGCCATCTATGACGCGGGCGAGATCGTGTACCCCAGCATCATCATGGTCTACCACCCAGACGTCATCACGATGGGCAAGTCCTACACGATGCCGTTCTTCTCGGGAATCCAGCAGGGCGGCGTCATCATCGTGAACTCCGCCTTTCCCATGGAGTTCATCCCTGAGGACGTGGAGCGGCTGCACGAGCTCCGGGTCACGGTGCACTTCGTCCCCGCGATCGAGATCTCGCGTACAGAGACCGGGACCGAGTTGTCGACCAACGTCGCGATGCTCGGCGCTCTGGTCGGCCTGACCGGAGTGGTCACGTACGAATCGCTCGACGAGGCGCTCAAGGAGCGATTCGGCGGCAAGACGAAGTTCGTCGCTTCGGGCACCACGGCGGTGCTCGACGATGCGGTCAGGAAGCAGTACGGCAAGGCTGAGAAGCTGATGGCAGCGAACTCGGCGGTCCTGAAGGCTTCATTCGATCAGGCGGTGGCTGCGGCCGGTGCCGGTGTCGAAGTATAGGCGGAGGTGAGCCCCGGTGTATTCCGCAGGTTACGTCAACGAGTCCATCTGCGTGGGCTGCAAGCTGTGCACCCAGGTGTGCCCGGAACCCAACGCGGTGAGGTTCCTGGTCGATCGCAAGAAGTCCTTCATCGTGGCGGCGCGCTGTAAGGGCTGCGGTGTGTGCGCGGTGATGTGCCCCAAGCAGGCTATCGAGATCCGCCAGATCACCCAAGTTGAAGCGAACAAGTGTGAGGTAACCTGCATGGAGTAGCGGCTTCGAAGCTGAAACGGGCTACCTCAGCGCTGGCGTGCCGGTCTGCCACCCGGCATGCCAGCGCATCTGTTTCCACGGCCGATGCCCGCAGCTGTCGAGCCGCGCGCCGACTACCGGAAGTGTTGGTCTCGCAGCACCTGGACGTCGAAGAAGTGAGTGATCAGGATGACGCCGCGATCCTGCATCGCCTGGATTCCATGCAGGATCCGATCGGCTACCTCCGGACTGACGATCGTGACGATCTCCACGTTGCGTGAGATGCCGTCAACGTCACTGTAGTCACCGCGGCTCCCGTGTCCGCCGCGGCCGACGATGTCGCTGTAGAGCGTGTAGCCGCTCGCGCCGGACTCATCCACCAGGTCGAGAACCGCGCGGTTGAAGCTCTCCTCGACGACGATGCTGATCCGCTTCTTGTTGAAGACCTCCATAGGGTGCTCCTTACGACGACGTGATCACACGTGACGGCGCCTTCTCGTGCCGTCCTGCCGGCTAGCCCCCGATGCGCTCGGCGATAGCGTAGTAGATGGGAATCCCGAATACGATGTTGAACGGGAATGTCAGCGCCACCGCCGCTGTCAGTGACAGTGACGGGTTGGCCTCGGGAATGGCTGATCGCATCGCAGCGGGAGCCGAGACGTACGAAGCGCTTGCCGCGAAGACGCCGAGCATGGTCGCCCCTCCGACGGAAAGCCCCGCCGCCAAGCCGAGCGCCACGCCGGCCGCGCCGTGCACCAGAGGCATGGCCAACGCGTACGCGACGAGGCGCGCGCCCACGGCCCGCCATTCGTGGAGCCTTCCGGCGGCGACCAGACCCATGTCGAGCATGAACAGGCACAGGATGCCCCGGAACATGTCGCCGAAGAAGGGCATGATCTGCTTGGTGCCCTCATCGCCGCCGATGTAGCCGATCACGAGCCCGGCGATCAGGACCAGGACCGACTTGCCGCGGATGCCGTCCACCAGAGTGGACAGCACATTCACGCTCATGCCAGGTGACTCCGCTCGGGACCGGTCGAGTATCGAACGCGTGAGAACGATCGCCGTGACGATCGCGAAGCTATCCATGAACGGATAGAGCGCAGGCATGAACGACTCGTACTTGACGTCTATGCGGTCGAGGTAGGCGAACCCCATGACCATGGTCACCGCGCTGACAGCGCCGTAGTGACCGGCTATCGAGCCTGCGTTGGCGGGGTCGAATTTCAGCCGTCGCAGCACGAAGAACCCGGCCAGCACGATCGAGATCCCAAGTGCGGCTGCCGAGAGCGCGGGCAACAGAGCCTCCGTGAGGCTCACGCTGCTGAGCCCTACGCCGCCCCTGAGGCCGATAGCGGCAAGCAGGAAGATCATCATCGCGGTGCTCATCGCTTCGGGAATCTTGAGGTCTGACCTGACCA
>JBBILP010000148.1:0-3738 GCA_037444885.1 Actinomycetota bacterium
GAAGATGATGCGCCAGCTGCAGCAGACCAAAGGCAAGGGGAAGCGCAAGCGAGGCTTCGGCATGCCCGGCATGGGGCCGCCGTTCTAGGGCGGGCACGACTCTCTCGCGCTGGTACGTGCGCGGCGGCGCGCGCGGCGGTGAGCTGTGGCGGTGAGCTTTGACCCTCCCGGTCGCTTGCCCTATCATATGCACTCGCTTTGCGCAAAGGAGAGGCGGCGTACGCCGCCCCAACTGGAGGTGAATGGTGGCAGTACGAATACGCCTGACCCGAGCGGGGATGAAGAAGGCGCCGTTCTACCGCATCGTTGCGGCCGACTCCAGGTCGCCGCGCGACGGACGTTTCATCGAGATACTTGGTCGATACAACCCGCGCACCAACCCATCCACCATCGAGATGGATGTCGAGAAGGTCAAAGGTTGGATCGCCAAGGGAGCTCAGCCCAGCGAGGTCGTGCAGAAGCTGCTGGCCATTGCCGAGAACCCGCAGGTAGAGGCCCCCGCAGCACCCGCCAGGCCTTCGAAGAAGGCGGCGGCGAAAGCGGCTGTTGCCACCGAGAAGGCCGCCGAGCCCGCCGCACCGGCCGCAGCTGCGGAAGCCGCTGAAGCGGCCGCCCCGGAGGAGCCCGCGGCTGAGGACGCTCCGGTGGAAGAAGAGCCCGCCGCTGAGGACACTCCGGTGGAGGAGGAGCCCGCGGCTGAGGATGCGAGCGACAAGGCGGACGCCGAGCCCGCCTCCGACGACGAGAGCGCGTGATGGAAAGCCGCACCGCAGACGCCGAGGCGCTCGTACGGTACGCGGTGACGTCGATCGTCGAATACCCGAACGACGTGAGCATCGCCCGCAAGGAGAGTAGCGGGCTGGTCACCTACGAGATATCGGTGAATCCCGATGACGTCGGCAAGGTGATCGGTCGGCAGGGTCGCATCGTGAAGGCTCTGCGCACGCTTGCGAGAGCGGTCGGTAGCGTAAGCGGCCAGGACGTCACGGTGGAGGTTCTCGACTAGCGCCATGGACGTGACTCCGTTCGTGCCTATCGGCCGAGTCGCCAAAGCGCACGGACTCGCGGGGGAGGTGTCGGTCGTCCTGACCGGACCTCCTTCGCTGCTTTCCGAGGGCCTGCGCGTGTGGTTCGTACCGCCGCCTGAAGGCGTCCGCGACGGCGTGATCGAATCGGTGCGCCCGGGACCCAAAGGACCCCTCGTGAAGATCGACTCCCTTAACTCCCCAGAAGCTGCCCGCTCGATCGCTGGCCTAGACGTCGTCGCGAGGCGCGTCGATCTGCCCGCAGAAGCGCTCGACATGATGGGACCCGACCCCGTTGGGCTTTCGGTCACGGACGACGTGCACGGCTTCCTCGGAGAAGTGGAAGACGTGATCGTCACTGGCGCCAACGACGTCTGGGTGGTGGAGGGGCCCCTCGGCCAGGTGCTGGTCCCGGTGATAGACGATGTGATGCTCGACGTCGACTTCGAAGCGGGGACGGCGCTCGTGCACCTGCTGCCCGGCTTGCTCGACGAGGAAGCATAGGGAGCGCATGCGGATCGATGTCATAACGGTGATGCCCGACATGTTCGATGGGCCGATGTCCGCGTCGATCATCGGAATCGCGCGTGATCGCGGGTTCCTCGACCTCGCCATCCATGATCTGCGTGACTGGACCTCCGACAAGCACAGAACCACCGACGACTACCCGTTCGGCGGCGGTCCGGGCATGGTGATGAAGCCAGACCCTCTCTACGCGGCCATCGAGGACGTGACCGCTCGGTCCGGCGGGGATGCACGAGTCCTGCTCACAACGCCCCAGGGACGTCGCTTGAACCAGGCTCTCGCCGCAGAGCTGGCCGAGTCCTCCGGGCTTGTGATCGTATGTGGCCGATACGAGGGCATCGACGATCGCGTGCGACGGCTCGCAGATCTCGAGGTGTCTGTGGGTGACTACGTGCTCAGCGGCGGCGAGCTGCCCGCTATGGTGATCGTCGACGCTGTTACGCGGCTTCTGCCTGGTGTCTTGGGACACTCGGAGTCCACGTCTGAGGAGTCGTTCACTTGGGGGCTGCTCGAGTACCCGCAGTACACTCGACCGGCGAGCTTCCGCGGAATGTCCGTCCCCGATGTGCTGCTCAGTGGCGACCACGCGAAGGTCGCCGAGTGGCGGCGACAGCAGGCACTGCGGAAGACCCTTCAGCTTCGGCCAGACCTACTGCAGACAGCCGACCTCTCGGAAAGCGACCTCGAGTACATCGAGCGCGTGCGGGAGGAGGTCCTCGGAGGGGACGAGTAGAAACCGACTCGGCCCGACACCAACTCGTCTGCCAACCTCGACGCCAACTCGCTCGCTCAAGTCGCCTACCACCCGTCGCTCAAGTCGCTCGCTCTCAAGTCGTCGTTGCCTCTCGGCAAGTGCCTGTTCTATACTCTGCATTCGTGTCCTAACACCCCCGTACCCGATCCATGGCAGGGAACTTCAATGAAACAGATACGCGCAATCGAGCAGCAGCAGATCCGCGACGATCTGCCTGACTTCCAGGTCGGCGATACGGTGAAGGTCAGCTACAGAGTCGTCGAAGGTAACCGCGAGCGCGTACAGATCTTCCAGGGCGCTGTCATTCGCCGTCACGGCTCGGGCAATCGCGAGACCTTCACAGTCAGGAAGCTCTCGTTCGCGGTCGGCGTCGAGCGCACGTTCCCCGTGCACTCCCCGAAGATCGTGAAGATCGAGATAGTCGCACGCGGTCGCGTCAGAAGGGCGAAGCTGTACTATCTGCGCGACAAAGTCGGCAAGGCCGCCCGCATCAAGGAGAAGCGTGCCTAGGCGGGTACAGTGGCCTCCGAACGCAATCAACTCGACGGACGTGATGAACCGATGCCTCACGATTCGCAGACCGAGGCCGACATCGCCGACGCCTCTTTGCCGACCGACGTAGCGGACGAGGACGAGAAGCCCGTGCGCATCTCGTTCATCCGTTGGATCGCCGAGATGGTCGGACTCGTGGCCGTGGCGTTCCTGCTCGCGACCGCGATCAAGACATGGGTCGTGCAGCCCTTCATCATCCCGTCGGGATCCATGGTGCCCACGCTTGAGATAAGCGACCGGGTCCTCGTCAACAAGTTCCTCTATCGGTTCTCCGACCCGCGCCCCGGCGACATCGTGGTGTTCCTCGAGCCGGGCTCGGACAGCACCGACTACATCAAGCGCGTGATCGCGATCGACGGTCAGACGGTCGACATCAACGACGGCAAGGTCTCCGTGGATGGAGTCACCGTGCCCGAGGGGTACACGCGGGGGCTTCGGACCGATGATGGCGATGTGGCGATGCCGTACGTGGTGCCCGAGGAAAGCGTGTTCCTGATGGGGGACAACCGTCCCAACAGCCGGGACAGCCGCTGGTTCGGCGCTCAACCCACCACCAGGGTTCTCGGCAAGGCCTTCGCGATCTACTGGCCTCCGTCCCGCATTCGTCTCCTCCGCTAGCCGATGGCCTCGCGGCGGACGGTGCGGGAGTATCGCGAGCTGCTGAGCGCCGCCGCCCCGGACAATCTCCCGCGTCTGATAGCCGAGATCAGCAACGACGATCGCGCGGGCGTTCTTTCCGCGCTGCGCGGCGCCGAGCGCCGGTTGAGCCGACACCGGACCGAGGTCGCGCGCATCGAGCGACTGTACGCCCTCGAGGAGGGACTTCGAGCCGAGAAGGGGCTACGCTCGGCGGGTGTCGACGAGGTCGGTCGCGGCGCGTTA
>JBBILP010000149.1:0-3704 GCA_037444885.1 Actinomycetota bacterium
AGCTCGGGCATCTCGAACGGCTTGCGCAGGTAATCGTCCCCACCGGCGTCGAACCCGGCGACGACATCTTGGGTATCCGCGCGGGCCGTGAGCATCAGGATGGGCACAGCGCTGCCCTTCTTCCTGATCTCAGCCGCTACGTCGAGACCGTCCATCCCAGGGAGCATCAGGTCGAGAATGACAAGGTCGAACTCGCCGCCTTGCGCCGCTTCGAGCCCCGACGGTCCGTCCACTGCCTTCGTGACGCGGAACCCGGCGTGCTGCAGCTCGAGTTCGACGAATCTCGCGATGGTGACGTCGTCTTCCACGATGAGGACGTGTCCTGCGCTCATCCCATTCCCCAAGTCACGGCGGCACCTGCTCGAATCGGAAACCCCATACCGGTACCTAGATGTTATCGCGTATGAAGCGCTTCCGCTATCTGGACGGCGTTCAGAGCGGCGCCCTTGCGTAGCTGGTCGGCCACGACCCACATCGCGAGCCCGTGCTCGACGCTGTGGTCGGCACGCAACCGACCGACGTAGGTGTCGTCCGTACCCTCCAGCAGGGCAGGCATCGGGTACAGCCCCTGCGCCGGGTCGTCCATGACGCTGACGCCGGGCGATGCCTCGAGTGCCCGCCGCGCCGCGTCAACGTCCACGGGAGCGTCGAACTCCACGAACAGCGCTTCCGAGTGACAACGCAACACGGGAACTCGCACGCACGTGGCGGCGACCCGCATGTCGGGCGCGTGCATGATCTTCTGGGTCTCGGCGACCATCTTCCACTCCTCTTTGGTGGCGCCGCCGTCCAGGAAGACGTCGATCTGCGGGATGCAGTTGAAGGCGATCCGGTCCTTGAACGCCTCGGGTATCGCATCTTCGCCGCGCAGTACCGCCCTCGTCTGCTCGTCGAGTTCGTCCATCGCCGCCTGGCCGGCGCCCGAGGCTGCCTGGTAGGTCGAGACGACGACCCGCCTGATCGGGGCGAGTTCCGAGAGCGGATGGAGCACCATGACCATCTGTATGGTGGAGCAGTTGGGATTCGCGATGATTCCCGAGTGACCATCGAGATCGCCGGCGTTGACCTCGGGAACCACCAGGGGCACCTCGGGGAGCATGCGAAACGCGGACGAGTTGTCGATGACGACGCAACCCGCGGATACGGCATGCGGTGCCATCTCTCGGGAGACGGAGGCCCCCGCCGAGAACAACGCTACGTCGACCCCTTCAAAGGAGTGCGGCGTCATCTCCCGCACGGCAAGCTCGCCCGGCCCGAAGGGTACCTTCTTGCCCGCCGAGCGTTTGGACGCGAGCGCGATCACCTTCGCTGCGGGAAACCGCCGCTGATCGAGAACCGCAAGCATCTCTCGGCCGACCGCGCCGGTGGAACCCGCGACCGCAACCACCGGGCGGTCCGGCATGGGTTTCCGCCAGGCCATGCTACGCCCCTTCAGTCGCGGTCGGGGCGACCTCGGCTGTGACGGAGTCGGACGAAAGCCCGAATGCGTCGTGCAGGACGCGCACCGCTGCCTCCGCTTGATCGAGGGCTATCACGCAGGAGATGCGGATCGACGATGTGGAGATCATGTCGATGTTGATTCCGACGTCAGCGAGCGTCCTGAACATCTGGGCCGCCACGCCAGGATGCGTCTTCATTCCAGCCCCGACGAGAGAGATCTTCGCGACGTTCTCGTCCACCGCCCAGCTGCGCGCTCCCATCTCGGCCACTACCGCCTCGACGGCGCGCCGCGCCCGCACCAGGTCCTCCTTTGGCGTGGTGAAGGACATGTCGGTCGAACCGTCTTCCGAGACGTTCTGGATGATCATGTCGACGTTGACATTGGCCTCGGCCATCGCCGAGAACAGCGTTGCCGCCACACCGGGGCGGTCCGGCACATCGCGAACCGTGATCTTCGCCTCGGAGGTGTCGTGCGTGACGCCCGAGATGATCGCTTGCTCCATGGTCGCGTCGCCCTCCTTGACGATCGTTCCAGGCCGGTCGTGGAAACTCGATCTTACGTGGATGGTGACGCCGTGGTTTCTCGCGAACTCCACGGACCTGAGCTGCAGGACTCGCGCACCGCAGGCGGCGAGCTCCAGCATCTCCTCGTAGCTGACGAAGTCGACCTTCCGCGCCCGAGGCTCCACGCGGGGATCGGCCGTGTATACGCCGTCTACATCCGTGAATATCTCGCACACGTCGGCGCCGACTCCCGCAGCGACCGCCACGGCGGTGGTATCGGAGCCGCCGCGCCCCAGGGTGGTGATCTCACCGCTCTCGGTCACGCCTTGGAACCCGGCGACGATCACGATCTTGTCCTCGGCGAGCGCCTCGCGAACGCAATCGCCCTTCACCTGCATTATCTTGGCCTTGGTGTGCCCGGAATCGGTGACGATGCCGACCTGGGGACCGGTGAACGAGATCGCCTGATGCCCGAGCGCGTGGATGGCCATCGCCAGCAGCGCGATGGACACTTGCTCGCCGGTCGCCAGCAGCATGTCCATCTCGCGTTCCGGAGGCTCGGCCGTGATGTCACTCGCTAGCGAGACCAGCTCGTCGGTAACGTCACCCATCGCCGAGACTACCGCGACGACATCGTCTCCCGCCTCCTTGCGCGCGATAAGGCGAGCCGCCACTCCCTTGATGCGGTCGGGATTGCCGACGGACGTGCCGCCGAATTTGGTCACTATGAGCGCCATCGAGCCCCTTCTTGCCTCGCGGTCGGCATGGCCTCGCACGCCGAACCCAGCCCGGAGACACCATAGTGTAGCACCTGGTCAGGGCGAGAAGACCGTCGGTATCAGCCCTTGGCGGTCAGGTCGAGCGCCCCGGCCAGCTGCCGCATGCGCTCCGAGAGACCGGTCAGGGCCTCCTCGTAGAAGTGGTCCGCAAGACCGTGACCCGAGATCCGCTGGATGAACTCCCTCAACTTCGTGAGCACGTGCGTCATCGCGCGCAGCT
This sequence comes from Actinomycetota bacterium, assembly GCA_037444885.1. GTDB lineage: Bacteria > Actinomycetota > Coriobacteriia > Anaerosomatales > JBBILP01 > JBBILP01. The sequence goes on from JBBILP010000149.1 coordinate 2,944, forward strand.
CGTCGGTCAGGGGCAGGCCGTCGGGGAAGTTCAACTCCATTCGACCGCCCACGAACCGGCAGGGGATGTCGTTCTCCTCGGCGAACTGATTGACTTCGCGCTGCAGGTTGTCCGCGAGCCTCGGTCCCCCAAGTCGCCGGAAGCCCGCGAAGACACCCTCGCTAAGAGCCGAGAAGATCGCCCTGATCTCCTCGGATTGCATGTCGTCCTCGAGATGGACGGCCACGTCATCGGGAGTGGGCATCTCGTCCAATACCTCGATCAGAGAGTCAGCGATTCGAGCGTCGAACTGGCCGCCCGAGCAGCGCTTCAGCTCGACTACCGCATCGTCGACGTTCATGCCGGGACGGTACGGACGGGAGGCGATCATCGCCTCAAAGGAATCCGCGACCGTCAGCACCCTGGCCAGGAGCGGTATCTCCTCGCCCCTGAGTCCCGCCGGGTACCCCTTTCCGTCCCATCTTTCGTGATGGTGCCGGACGACGGGCGTGATCGACCACGGGAACGCGACCGGCCGCAGGATGTTCGCCCCGATGAGCGGATGATGCCGCATCTCACCCATCTCCTGGTCGGTCAGACGACCCGGCTTCAGCAGTATCTCCTCGCGGATGCCGATCTTCCCGATATCGTGCAGGTACGCCGCCATCTCGAGCGCGGTCTTCTGCTCCTGCGAGAGGCCGAGTTTGTCGGCGATGGCGACCGCGTACAGCGCGACTCTGTCCGAATGGCCGCGGGTGTAGGTGTCCTTCGCGTCCACCGCC
>JBBILP010000150.1:0-3703 GCA_037444885.1 Actinomycetota bacterium
CGCCTTGATCTTCTCGGCGACATCCGCCGGCTTCGCCTCATTCTTTATGAGGTAGTCGAGCGCGCCCATCGACAGCCCGCGTTCAACGTCGCTGTCCTGGCCGAGATTGGTCAGGATGACCACGGGGATCTCCCGCAGGCGTGGGTCCTTCTTGATCACTTCGAGGACCTCGAGCCCGCTCATCTTGGGCATGATCAGGTCAAGCAGAATCAGGTCGGGAGTGTTGGTGCGAAGGTAACTCAGTGCCTCGAGCCCGTCCGCGGCTCCGTGGACGTCGTAGCCGTCCTGCGCCAGCTTGTCGGTGTAGATCCGACGCAGCAGCTCGGTATCCTCCACCACCAGGATCGCTCGTGCCATTTCGCATACACCCCTAGGTCGTATGGATGTGCCCCTGAGCGGCATGAAGTCGCGCGCGCAATCTCAGTACGGACTTCGTGTGCAGTTGGCTGACGCGGGACTCCGTAACGCCCAGAACCTCTCCTATCTCCTTCAGTGTCAATCCCTCGTAGTAGTAGAGCCCAATGACGAGCTTCTCTCGCTCCGGAAGCTTGTCGATTGCGTGCGCGAGGATGTGCTTAATCTCCTCGCTTTCGAACATCGCCACCGGGTCTTCGGCTTGCTCGTCCTCAATCATGCCGAAAACGTCTGTCTTGTCGTCCTTGTCCCCCGCCGGCCAAAGTTCCTCGAAGGAAGTAACCGTGGCGTACGACAGTTTTGTGAAGATGTCTTGCAGGTCTTTGACAGAGATTCCTAGTTCAGATGCAACTTCGGCGTCGTTCGGCACGCGCTTTAGCTGGTTTTCGAGGTTGATGTAGGCGTTCTCGATCTCGCGGGCACGGGCTCGGACCGATCGTGGCACCCAGTCCATCGCTCGGAGTTCGTCGATGATCGCGCCCTTGATGCGAGCGATCGCGTAGGTCTCGAACTTGATGCCGCGCTCCGGATTGAACTTCTCAATGGCGTCTATGAGGCCGAATATGCCGTATGAGATGAGGTCGGCGGTATCGACTGTTTGAGGCAGGTTTGCCGAAAGACGTCCTGCGACGTACTTGACCAACGGGGAGTAGTTGAGTATCAGCTGCTCGCGAGCGTCAGCGTCGTCATTCTCTTTGTAAGCGGCCCAAAGGGCGAAAACATCCGCCCGCGGGTCTTGTTTCATGGCTGCCCCTTCGGTGCGGCTATCCTCGCGGATGGGCTTCGCGATGTGCTTGCTGGAGCCGCTCCCTGCTCAAGTGAGTATAGAGCTGGGTAGTAGACAGCGCAACGTGACCCAGCAGCTCCTGGACGGAGCGGAGGTCGGCGCCGTTGCGAAGAAGATGCGTCGCGAATGTGTGGCGTACCGTGTGCGGAGACAGCGACCTGGCACCGCCGACCGTGGCCAGATATCGCTTCATCAGCCGACGCACGGAATCCGCCGAGAGCCGGCCACCGCGGGCGTTCAACAGCAGCGCCTCGCCCGAATCGCCCGAGGCCAGGGCCGGCCTGGTGTCGTGGACGTAGGAACGAAGCAGGCCGAGGACGTGGGTGTGGAGGGGTAGGAGCCGCTCCTTTGCCCCCTTGCCGAGCACACGGACCTGTCCTTGGGCGAAATCGATGTCTCGAACGTCGAGCGCCTCAAGCTCGCCGACGCGCATGCCGCTCGCGTACAGGAGTTCGAGTACCACTCGGTCGCGCACGCCGGTCGGTTGCGAGGGATCGGGGGCCACGAGCAGCGCGGTCACAAGGTCGTCCGACATCACTCTCGGCAGGCGCTTCTTGGGCGGAGGAGCCGACAGAACGGAGGTTGGGTCCGTGTCGGCAAGACCCACGTCGACGCGATAGCGGAACAGCGCCCGCACCGCGGACAGGCGGCGTGCGATCGTCCGGCGCGAATACCGAGCGAGTTCCATCTCGGCGAGATAGGCTCGCAGGCGGCGACGGGTCGGGTCGAGAGGGTCGACACCGGTGCGATCCGCCCATTCAAGGTACCGTCCGAGATCCGCGGCGTAGGCCCGCACGGTATGGGGCGACAGGCCACGAACGACCTCGAGGTGCCGTACGAAGGACTCCACGCGCGTGTCCACGTTGTGCGTCATTCGGAAGGCACGTCGCCCTCTAGGTCGTGGTGTTCGCCGTGCTTCGCTCCCGACGAGGTGATCCACACGTTTCGGTCCAGGTAGGCGACCACGTCGTGGACTGCGCGCCGGGCGTAGGCCTCGTAGCGTTCCTTCTTGTTGCGGATCGGCGGATCCAGCGGGTGAACTAGGCCGAAGTTGACGTGCATGGGCTGGTAGTCGGTGGTCTCGGGATCCGTGGCGTACGCGACGAGCGAGCCGAGCGCCGAGGTCTCAGGAAGGACGACGGGCGCCTGCCCGGTCAGCTTGGCGAAGACGTTCAGCGCGGCGAGGAGCCCCGTCCCGGCCGCTTCAAGGTAGCCCTCAGTGCCTGTCAGCTGCCCCGCAAAGGACACGGAAGGTCGCGAGCGGAGCGCGAAGTCGGGTCCGAGCACGCGCGGGGCATCGACGAACGTGTTGCGATGCATGACGCCGTAACGCAGGAACTCCGCATTCTCGAGTCCCGGAATCATGCGAAAGACACGTCTCTGTTCATCGAACCTGAGGCTGGTCTGGAAGCCGACGAGGTTGAAGGCGCTCTTGTCCCGGTTCTCGGCCCTGAGTTGGACGACAGCCCAAGGACGCTTGCCGGTCGCGGGATCCGTGAGGCCGACGGGCTTCAGCGGCCCGAATCGCGGCGCATCTCGACCTGAGCGGGCGATCTCCTCGATGGGCTGGCACGCCTGGAAGAGGCTGCGCGGCTCGAACCCTTTCGGCTTGACTTGTTCCGCGGCAAGCAGGGCATCGATGAAGGCCTCGTATTGCCTGTGGCTCATCGGGCAATTGAGGTAGTCGTCGCCTTGGCCCTTGCCGTAACGTGACGCCGCGAAGACCCGGTCGCCGCTGATGGACAGCGCATCGACGATCGGTGCCGCCGCATCGAAGAACGCCAGCCTGTCCGATCCGACCAGCGCGGAGATGGGGCCTTCCATCGCCGGGCTGGTGAGCGGGCCGGTCGCTACGATGACGGGTACGACGGACGGGATGCTCCCCACTTCAGCGCGATCGACGCGCACGAGCGGGTGTGATGTGAGCGTCCGCGTGATCGACTCCGCGAAGGCGGTCCGGTCGACCGCCAGCGCGCCCCCCGCCGAAACCGAGCATGCTCGCGCGGTGCGCAGTATGAGACTGCCGAGTAGTTCCAGTTCTCGCTTGAGGAGGCCCGCGGCCGTTGCCGGGTCGTCGCTCTTGAGCGAGTTGGAGCACACCAACTCCGCGAAATCCCCGGTGTGATGTGCCGGGCCGCGGACGCCGGGGCGCATCTCGCACAGCGTCACCGACACGCCGCGTATGGCGAGCTGCCACGCGGCTTCCGAGCCCGCGAGCCCAGCGCCGATCACGAGGACGTTCGGAAGGGATTCGGGTGTCATCAGACCTCAGTAGGCAGGTGTACCTGGGCCTCATTGTACAGCGCTTGCGCACTTGCGTTGCCTCTAGCACGGCCCGTACCTCCCGTCCGGATAGCGCGCCACAAGCCCGGCGGCCTCAAGCCGAGAGACTGCTCGCGCCACCGTGGTGATATCCAGTCCGAGCTCGCGGGCGAGATCGTCGGGGCGCATGGGGTCGGCGGTGAGAGCAGCGGCGATGGGGTCGAGAGAAGGACCGCCCGA
>JBBILP010000151.1:0-3688 GCA_037444885.1 Actinomycetota bacterium
GCAGGCAGTCGCGGGTCTGCCCGCCGTCACGCGTCTGGAGAAGGCGGGCGGCCGTGTCGCGGTAGCGGAGGCGGGAGGCGGCAAGCTCATCCTGACTGACGGCGGGGTCGTGAGAGTCTCCGCCGGGAGAGCGAAGCTCGAATCCAGGATTCCGTCGGGGTTCTCACTTGAGCCCGCAACCGTGGTCGAGCGGCTGGCCGTACTCCCGGGAGGGACGAGGGGCGGGGGGTGTGACCGGGTCGGAGTGTGGGAGTTCGCGACTCCGAGCAGTACGCCGACACCGATCGTTCCCGGCGACCAGGTCGCCGGTGTGATGGCCGTCGATCTCCTCGGGGACTCGACGCCGGAACTGGTGTTGATCGCGAACCGCGTGTGGCGCAACACGGGGTCCCCCCAAGACTACCACGAACGGGTCGAGGTATGGTCCCTGGAAGATGACAGACCCGCAAGGCTGTACAGGGCGGATATCGTCCCTGCAGGACGGGTGTCGCTCATCGACCGTGTCTACGCCATCGACACCGGGCTCGGCGACGAGCGCCCGGAGCTGCTCTGGGGGCAGGTGGACGCGTCAAGCAACGTAGACGGAGATTCGCGACTGGTGCTCGTAGACCCATCGAGGGGCTTCACCGCTCGCATGTCCTCCCGATTCGAGCGATGGTTCGGCATCGCCGGTGCCCGTCAAGCGGCGGGCCAGACCAGGCTCCTGCTTGAAACGACGTTCGTCGAGCCGCGGCGGACCATGGTCATGGACGTGCGAGAGGACGGCTTCCATGGCGCTGAAGACCAGGCGGACGCGGAGGACTTCGAGCTGCCCTTGCACACGGTGAGTTCCGAGTCCTATCGCCGTGAGCCACCGATTCCGGCCGACCGCCGCGTCGGTGTCAAAGTGCGGCATCTGCGGAGCGACCAGAGTGCGCCCGTGGAAGTCACCTTCGCCGACGGTCATCGACAGTTGCTCGAGCCGAGCAAGCCTGTCCTGGTCATCAAGGATCTCGGCCTGGCGGACCTGGATGGCGATCGCGAAGACGAGCTGGTGGTGACCGGCGCCGGAGAGCCGGGTGTCTGCAGCGACACCCGCACGGGCTACGTTGGGTGGGCGGAGCGTGGTCCGGACGGCCGCTTCGGCAAGGTGCGGTGGAGCCAGCCGCTCGGGGGAGGGATCGCCGGCCTCGCCATCAGCGACGTCGACGGCCAGCCCGGAGACGAGGTGATCGTCGGCATCGTTGACAGCTACTGTAGCGGTATCCCGTCCGGCCTGTGGATTTTCAGCTATCACGCGGAATCGCCCTAGCAAGGGTGCGCCGAATCAGCGCATCAACGCCGACAGCGCGCCTCGTTAGGTAGACAGCTCGACAGCGCGAAAGGGCGCGCTACGGGCGTTTCCAGCGCGTTTCCGATAGGGCGCGGACTTTGCTACAATACGTTTCGCAGGGCGCGAGGACGCGTCCGAAAATGTACGAGCAACGACGCTCGCTTGTCGGTCCGAAAGGGCCGAAGCGGGCGTTTTCGTTTGTCGGGTGCGAGTGGCCGGCGCAAGGCGGTCCAAGAACCGGCGGACGACCGATCGCAAGACGGACGATTGGCGGAGCGCATGAACGATTTCGCGGTCTTCTGGGGATGCACGATCCCCGCGCGGTTCCCGTTCATCGAGAAGGCGGTGCGGTTGGCCTTCGACGACCTGGGAGCGCACATACGCGAACTTGAGGGACATACGTGCTGTCCGGAGGGCGTGCTCGTCAAGTCGCACGACCCGGAGGCCTTCTACCTCACGGCGGCCAGGAACCTCGCGTTGGTGGAGCGGGCGGGGCTCGACGTCATCACGCCCTGCAACGGCTGCTACTCGACGTTCAAGGAGACTCAGAGCCACCTGGCGACGCACTGGCGCGAGCGGGACGTGATCAACGATCGCCTGGCCGTAGATGAGCTGCGCTACGACGGCAGGCTCTCGGTGAAGCACTTCGCCGAGTGGCTGGCCGAGGATATCGGCCCGGCTCTGCTCGCCTCGAAACTCACATCCCCGTTCTGGGGGATGCGAATCGCCGTCCACTACGGCTGTCATCTGCTCCGGCCCCAGCCGGCGGTGCGCTGGGACGACCCGTTGCACCCCACGAAGGTCGAGGAGCTCGTGACCGCTCTCGGCGCCCGCGTGGTCGACTACCCGAGCAAGATGCAGTGCTGCGGCGGGGCGTTGGATCGCGTCGGCGAGCGAGAGGGCTCGCTGGCGTTCGCCAGGAACAAGCTCACCGACCTCATGCGCGAGGAAGTCGACGCGATGGTGGTCGTCTGTCCCTCGTGCTTCCAGCAGTTCGACCTGAACCAGGCGGCACTGCAGCGCGCGAAGGAGGACGTGAACGTACCCGTCTTCTACCTCGCCGAACTCATCGCGCTCGCCATTGGGCACTCGCCCGACGAGATCGGGTTGGACATGCACCGAGTGTCGGTCGAGCCGTTCCTCGAGCGATGGGGCGTGCGCTCGGGAGACAAGGCGAGGCTGGCCCAGGACTTCGACGTCGCGATTCTCGGCAAGTGCTATGCGTGCCAGGCGTGCAAGGACGACTGCCCCGTGTGCAAGGTCGACCCCACCTTCCAGCCCACGGAGATCATCGGCGAACTCATCAGAGGGAACCTGGACGCGGTCACCGCGGACGGTCAGCTGTGGAAGTGTCTGGAGTGCTTCACCTGCCAGGAGCTGTGTCATTCCCGCATCGGAATGGCCGAGTCGTTCCGCAAACTCAAGGAGCTCGCTATCGCGGCCGGCTACGACCCCGCGGACGTCGCGTACAGGACGTTCCTGGAGACCGGCATGCTCGGAAAGCCGAAGGAAGGCGCGCGCAAGAAGCTCGGACTTGAGCCATTGCCGGAGGGCGGCGGAGACGCACTCGCGCGCCTGCTCGGCGTCACCGAGGAAGGTGAGAAGTAGCCATGACTTACGAGCGTCCCAGATACCGCGAGGAGTCGCCCTTCAAGATCCACGGCGGCTGCGGACTGATGGGCATCTGCGACGAGAGCGGCTCTCTGATGAGCGGAGAGGTCGCGATCCGCGCGATGGCGGTCCAGCGCGACCGCGGTAACGGCCTCGGAGGAGGGTACGCCGGCTACGGCATCTACCCCGAGTTCCCCGACCACTTCGCGTTCCACATGATGTACCACGACATCCAGGCCAAAGAAGAAACCGAGGCCGTCTTCGACCGCTACTTCGTGGTGGACCTAGCCGAGCCGATGCCCACCCGCCCCGTACGTGGGATCACGAATCCGCCCCTGCTATGGCGCTACTTCCTTCGCCCCGACCCGCACAAGCTTGAGGAAGCCGAGCATTCGGCGGAGGACTTCGTCGTGCATACGGTCATGCTCATCAACTCGACAGTCGACGGCGCCTTCGTGGCCTCGTCGGGCAAGAACATGGGCGCGTTCAAGGGGGTCGGCTTCCCCGAGGAGATCGGGCACTACTTCCGTCTCGAGGAGTACGAGGGGCACACCTGGATCGGACACAACCGCTTCCCGACGAACACCCCGGGCTGGTGGGGAGGTGCGCACCCGTTCACGCTCCTCGACTGGGCGATCGTCCACAACGGCGAGATCTCCAGCTACGGCATCAACAGCCGCTACCTCGAGCAGTTTGGCTACAAGTGCACGCTCGGCACGGACACCGAGGTCGCAGCGTACCTCTTCGACCTGATGCTGCGGCGTC
>JBBILP010000152.1:0-3649 GCA_037444885.1 Actinomycetota bacterium
CCGATCTCCAACGGCTGCTCGCCGAGATGCGGGATGCGGACGTGGACTCGGTGGCGATGGAGGTTTCGTCGCACGCTATCGATCTTCGCCGAGTGGAATCCATCCGATTTGCCGTGGCGGCGTTCACGAACCTGTCGCAGGACCATCTCGATTACCACCACTCGCTCGAGGAGTACTGGTCGGTGAAGCGGCGGCTGTTCACAGAGCTGAACGTGCACGAGCGCGTCGTCAATATCGATGATCCGTACGGGCGGTCGATGGCCGACGAGCTCGGAGTGCGGTGGACCGTCGGATTCTCGGACGACGCGACTGTTCGGGCCGATGGTGTCGAGCTGTCGGCTTCGGGCACGCGGTTCCGGCTGCTGGTGGGGGAGAGTGCGCTGAGCGTCGAGCTGCCTTTGGCTGGCAGGTTCAACGTGGACAACGCCCTGGTCGCGGCGGGGTGCGCGCTGGCGCTTGGGGTGCGCGTCGACACCGTTGTCGAGGGACTGCGGTGCGCCCCGCAGATACCGGGCAGGCTGGAGCGCATCGAGTGTGGGCAGCCCTTCAGCGTTCTCGTGGACTACGCGCACACGCCCGATGGGCTATCGAAGGCGATAGAGGCAGTCCGACAAGTCACGGAGGGCCGTGTGATCACGGTATTCGGTTGCGGTGGGGACCGCGATCCCGACAAGAGACCGCTGATGGGCGCCGCCGCCGGACGGCTCTCCGACATCGTCGTCGTCACAAGCGACAACCCACGTTCCGAGGACCCCATCGGCATCATCCTGCAGGTAGAGGACGGACTGAGGGAGTGCGACGTCGATCTCGTGACGGAGCCGGATCGTCGCAAGGCGATAGCCAGGGCCTTCTCAATGGCACGGGCTGGAGACAGCGTGCTGATAGCGGGGAAGGGACACGAGGACTACCAGATCTTCGCCGATCGGACAATCCACTTCGACGACAGGGAAGTGGCTCGAGAGGAGCTCTGAGCGGCGTGCTGACCATCCAGGTCGACAAGCTAGTTGAGGTTCTCGGAGGGCAGCTGCTGGCAGGCGTCGGCTCGAGCATGGTCAATGGTATCGCGATCGATTCGCGCGAAGTGGAGGCGGGTAGCGCGTTCATAGTGTTTCACGGCGAGCGGGTGGACGGTCATACCTTCATCCCGGAGGCGCTCGGTAGGGGCGCGCGAGCTGTGGTCGTGACCAGGGACGACGAGGCCATTCGGGCGTCGATGGAAATGGCCCGGCACGGGGGCGCGGGCCTGGTCTTGGTCGCGGACGCGGAACGTGCACTCCAGGACCTGGCGAGGTACCACCGCGACAGGCTGTTCTGCCCAGTGGTCGGGATTACCGGCTCAACCGGCAAGACCACCACGAAGGACTTCCTGAAGTGCGCTCTCTCTGAACGCCTGAGGGTCGTCGCCACCACTGGGAACCAGAACAACGAGCTCGGGGTTCCGCTCACGATCACCCGAGCGGGAGCGGACACCGAAGCGCTCGTGGTGGAGGTCGCCATGCGCGGCTTGGGGCAGATCGCGAGGCTTTGCGAGATCGCCCGGCCGACCCACGGTGTGGTCACCAACGTGGGCATGAGCCACATCGAGCTTCTCGGAACTCAAGAGGCGATTCAGACCGCCAAGGGCGAGCTCGTCCTCGCGATACCCGCGGACGGCCGTGTGTACCTCAATGGTGATGATGCGCTGACAGTGGCCCTACGAGATAGAGCACAGGCGCCCGTTACCACCTACGGGCTCTCTGACGAGTGCGATCTACGGGCTCAAGAGGTGCAGGTATCCAATGACGGAAGACCGTCTTTCGTGATGAGCACTCCTCGCGGTGACGTCGAGGTGACGTTGGCGGTTCCGGGTCGTCACAACGTGTACAATGCGCTGGCGGCAGCCGCCGTGGCCTTGGACCTCGGTGTTGCGCCGACGGAGGTCGCCAAGGGCCTTGGCGCGACGACCGCGAGCGACATGCGCATGCAGGTGTTCGAGACAGCCGCGGGCGTCGTGGTGATCAACGACGCGTACAACGCCAATCCGACCTCCATGAGGGCAGCGTTGCGCACTCTTGCCGAGATGAGTACGACCGGGAAGCGAGTGGCGGTTCTCGGAGATATGCGCGAGCTCGGGTCGCTGAGTGAGCTGCAGCACTTCGAGGTCGGCGAGACCATCGCGACGCTGGGGATCGATGCGCTCGTCACCACCGGTGAGCTCGGGAAACGAATCGCCGAGGGTGCGGCGGCGGCAGGCGTCCAGTCCGCCAACGTGCGTCCGTGCGCGACCGTGGAAGAAGCGGTCGAAGTACTCGACGACCTTCTGGAGGTCGGCGATCTGGTGTTGGTCAAGGCATCCAGGGCGGTCGGCCTGGAGCGCGTGATAGAAGGGATCATGAAGCCTCGTGTTTAGGCTTGCCGCATACCCGACATACCAGGTATTCCTGGCGGCGGTCTTCGCGCTCATAGCATCGGGCGTGCTCTTTCCCTTGTGGATCCGCGCGCTGAAGTTCCGCAGCATCGGGCAACAGGTACGCGCGGATGGCCCGCAGGGCCACTTGATCAAGCAGGGTACGCCGACGATGGGCGGGGTGCTGATCCTCATCGTGACGACCGGCGTCTTCTTCCTCATGGGTCGCGTATCGCGTCTCAGCCTCCTGGGTCTCGCCGTGATGCTCGCCTGCGGTCTGCTCGGTTTCGTTGACGATTACGCGAAAGTCGTGCACGAACGTTCTCTCGGCCTGCGGCCGCGCGCGAAGATCCTCGGCCAGGCGCTCGTCTCCTTCGCCTTCGGCATCGCGGCGGTCAACTGGGCGAACATCGACACCAAGGTGACTATTCCGCTGACCGACCGGCGTGAAGTTGCACCTCGGCAGGATCGCGACGACGTTCGACATCGGCGGCACGGCGGTCGTTGTGCCGTGGCTGTACCTCGCGCTCGTGTTCGTCATGATCACATCCACGTCGAACACGGTGAACTTGACCGACGGTCTCGACGGGCTCGCGGCGGGTACGGTCATGATCGTGATGTTGGCCTACGCGGGCATCGGGTTCCGTCAAGACAGGCTCGAGATCGCGCTTCTAGCGGCGGCCGTCAGCGGTGCGTGCGTCGGCTTCCTCTGGTACAACAGCTACCCGGCCGACATCTTCATGGGAGATACGGGCGCCCTCGGGCTCGGCGCGGCGATCGCGGCGTTGGCGATCATCACGAAGACCGAACTTATGCTCATACTCATAGGCGGCATCTACGTTATCGAGGGACTCTCAGTGATCCTACAGGTGGCGTCCTACAAGCTGACACGAAAGCGCATATTCCGCATGGCGCCCATCCACCATCACTTCGAGATGCTCGGCTGGTCGGAGACGAAGGTCATGGTCAGGTTCTGGATCGTGACCGGCGTCATGGCAGGCGGTGGCTTCGCGCTCTACTTCGTCGGGTCGCTGAGAGGCTAGCGTGCGGACGGCGGAACATGTTCTCGTGCTGGGCCTCGGGGTCTCAGGTCTGGCCACGGCCACCTACCTGGCCGGAGCCGCCGGAGATGGCCCGAGGGTCAGCGTGGTCGACGAACGCAGTGACGACGTTCTCCTCGCGCGTGCCGAGAGTCTCAGGGCGCTCGGCGTCGCTGTAGAGTTGGGCACGTCGAACGTCCCCGACGCCGACATGATCGTCGCC
>JBBILP010000153.1:0-3612 GCA_037444885.1 Actinomycetota bacterium
TTGGAGAGTTCAAGTGCGCTACCCGGTGCCGGGGCGGGTCGTCGCCTGAGATTGGCGGTGCACTTGCCGGGCGTGTCGGGGTCCTCGCTGCTGGACCAGACCCTGGCGATGACGGCCGCGATCGAGCGATCCGCCAGAGAGCGCGATGGCGAGGTGTCCTATCACCCCGGCGGAGTCACAGAACCCAACTCGGCTTCGGATGCCGCGGTCTGGGTGTGCGGCGACCCCGGGCATCTGTGGGAGGCGCAGACGCAGCTCGAACAGGTGCTGTCCATCGCTCCGCTCACCGCAACGATGGTGATGCACCCGTACTCGAACGAGGACGCGCGGGTGCCTGCAGGACTCCTGAGATGCTCGGACGTCGTTTGCGGCCTGGAATCCGATGGGCTGGATGGGGCTGTGAGGATGACGCGTCATCTCCTCGACATTGCATCGCGCTGTGAGTCGTTCGAGCCGGCGGCGGGCGGTCACCTTTCCAACGACGTGCTGGCACTCAGGCTGCTCGCATCCCGCCTTCCGGGTGCCGTTCGGCCCGCTGTGGAGGCGCGCGACGGCGGACGCCCCCACTGGGAGGTCATCTCGAGGATGCATGCGAGATTGGCGGAGGTCGGGGACAGCCAGGAGGCCCTGCTCGGCAGGCTGACTCAGCAAGGCATGCTCTCGGCGTCGATGACGGACCGTAGGCTGATCTGCCCTGAATGCGAGAGTCTGTCGTTGCGCCCTATCGCCGTGTCCCCGTGCTGCGAGTCGACCCTGATCGTGCCCGATATCGGCGTCCATCACTATGAGTGCGGGTCGGTCCGTTCGAGAAGCGAGTTTCTTCGAGGGGACACCGTGCGCTGTCCTTCGTGCTCTCGAACCGTCCAGGAGGCCGAGATTGAGTTCGGCCGCACGATAAAGGGTATCCGATGCGTCGGCTGCGATCGGTTCCATGAGGAGTCGCGGCTGCACATACTCTGCGAGGTATGCGGAGGGGTACATGCCCTCGAGATTCTCTCCGGCAGTCCGCTCCACGAATACCGCCTCACGCACCAAGGTTCGTCGGTAGCCGCATCAGGGCGGTTGGCGAATGTGTTCGACATCTCGTCGCTGATCGGTTCCGGAGCGCGATTCGTCTCCTCGGAGGAGTTCCTGCGGTTGGTTCGGCTGGAGCTGGGCCGCCACGGTCGCCACCCGCGCCCGCTGACCGTGCTCAGGGGAACGGTGGTCGGACTGGATCGACTGCTGTCAGATTCGGTCGATGCCCTTCAGCAGGGAGTCGAGACCTACGCGGGTTTCTGGGACTCCGTACTGCGGGTCACCGACGTGATCACAGCGTTGGACGAGCACCGCTTCGTGCTCATGCTGACCGACACCCGCGAGGATCAGGTCGAGGCGTTCGTTGAACGCATAGGTCAGTCCCTGAGGAACACGCCGGGACTGTCGATGCTCCGAGTGGCGCTCAAAGTGCTCTCACCTAGCGCCTTCACGGACGCCGATACCGAGCTGTCGGACATAGCCTTCAGCCCTCTTGAGGATATCGACGAGTACTGGTTGTCGATCACCCCTGAAGACACCAAGGCGTTCATAGGCCCGCCGGACAGCGCCTCGCCCAGCTAGGAGCGCACCGATCTTGAGACGGGACGCTGCACTCACAGGAGCTGCCTTCGCTATCGTCGCGGCACTGCTCGTGCTCTTGGCGCGTCACCTGCCAGCGGCCGTGGAGCAGCCCGGTTGGGTGATTCTTGTGGGCGTAGGCTTCTCGCTGTTCCTGGCCGTGGAGTTCTTGGTGGGCGGGACGCAGTATTCCGTCGCCAAGGATCATGGTTACACGCCGCGCATAAGCGTGCTTCTCCCGGTCCGGAACGAGGAGAGGGTCATCGAGTCGTCCATACGCTCCGTCAGAGCGTCGCACTACCCAGAAGCGCTCTTGGAGATCATCGTCATCGACGACGCCAGCTATGACCGCACGCCGCTCATCCTGCGGCGGCTCGCGGGCAAGCTCGACGTTCGCATCGTCACTCTCCCGACCAACATGGGCAAGCGCAAGGCTCTCGCCGAAGGGTTCGCCTATTGCCGCGGCGACATCGTCTTGGCGATGGACAGCGACACGCTGCTGGCCCCTGACGCCATCTACAACGGCGTGCAGCACCTGCATGACCCTGAGGTCGGTGCCGTGTGCGGCCACGGGAAGGTGCTGAACTGGAACGAGAACTGGCTCACCAGGATGCAGGAGACTTGGTACGACGGCATGTTCTCCGTCTTCAAAGCCTACGAGAGCGTCTTCGGGATGGTCACGTGCTGCTCGGGCATCTTCGCCATGTACCGGCGAACCCTGGTGGCGCCGATGGTGAGGGCCTGGGCTGAAGAGCGGTTCCTCGGGACCGACGTGAAGGTGGGCGACGACAGGGCGTTGACGAATCTCGTGCTCGGCCTCCCGTTGGTCAACGCCGCCGATGCCGACGATCGAATGCTGACCAACGCTGTGATCAGGCGGACGAAGGTTGTCTACGCACGCAACGCCCTCGCGTACACCGAGGTCCCGGCCGACTGGAGGAAGTTCATCCGTCAGCAGGTGCGCTGGAAGAAGGGGTGGTTCCGGGGGAACATGGTCGCCGCGACGTTCATGTGGCGGAAGCATCCAGTGGGGGCCGGCATGTACTACCTCTACCTGGTGCTGTCGCTGCTCACGCCGATCGTCGTGGCGCGGATGATCATCGTTCCGCTGGTGACCATGGATCCGTGGCGCTTCCTCCATTACGGCGCCGGCATCGCTTTCGTCGCTTGCTGCTACGGCGTGATCTACGCGATGAGAAGAACGCACGGCATATGGCACTACCGGGTGGCATTTCAGCTGACACTCAACCTGTTCGTACTGCCGTTCCTCAGTGTGTACGCGTGGCTGACGCTGCGCGAGGAATCGTGGATGACCCGTTAGATGAAAGGTCTGCGCACAGCGGCCGCTCCGATCGTCGCAGCCCTTGCGCTCTTCTCGGTCCTTCTCGTTGACACAGGCGTGCTAGCGCACCCGTCGGCCCGGCGAGTCTACATCGAAAGCGCGCTCTTCCGACTGGAAGGCCTCGATCCGGCGAAGAGCGTTCGCGAGCCGTCCGCTGGCGGGAGGGTGCGTCCTACCGCGGTCACGGTCGATCTGGAGCTTGGCGATCAAGACCACGTCGTGGACTTGCTGCGGGTCTTTCGCAAGCATGGGGTCACGGCCACGTTCTTCGTCGTCGGCGAGCTCGCGGACGAGTTCCCCGCGCATGTGAGGCTGATCGCACAGGCCGGGCATGAGATCGCGTCCCACACCCAGAGCCATCCGAGACTGGATGACATATCGGCGGCGCAGGGGTTGGAGGATGTCGCCACGAGTGTCCGCACGCTGGAGCGTCTCACCGGACGCCCGGTACTCGGATTCCGGCCGCCCTATCTGATCGATGCTACCGCTACCATCGCGGCGCTGTCCGATGTCGGCTTGGAGTACTACGCGTCGGATATCACTCCTAAGCAGGCCGACGCCCTCGGCGGTGCGCTGAGCTGGTGTGAGCATGCCGCCACACTGTCCGTGAGCGAGGTCGTGGCGACGAGCGGTCCGCTCGCGGGCACGCACGATATCCTCAGCGACAACTCGCT
>JBBILP010000154.1:0-3594 GCA_037444885.1 Actinomycetota bacterium
GCACATAGGAGCGGGTCACCGCCGAGCCCGTGCCCGCGTAGACCGTGCGGACCCCCGCCGAGGTGACGGTCTCTGTGGCGGCCGTGGCGCGCGAGAGCTCGTCGTAGGAGGTCTCGGTGCGGCGCACTGTCTGGCCGGCGTACAGGCGGCCTCGAAGTAGCCGGCTCGTCGCCACCAAGAGCCGTCTTGGTGGCGGCTGGCCAGTTGAGAGTCCCTGAACGGTCGGCCCATTTCCATGTCCTGACTGCGTATTCCGGCCCAAGCCGATCACCGATTCCGCTCGAAGCCGATCACTGATTCCGCTCCAAGGCGATCACCTGTTCCACGGCAAGCCGATCACTGATTCCGCTCCAAGCCGATCACTTTCGGCCCTGTGAGCGGAATCGCGAGAGGCTGCAGAAGCGACGCATGGACGCCACGGCGACACTCGACTCGTTACTCAACTACGAGGAGGGTGCCCGGTGGCCTACAGGAGAATGTCCATGCGAAAGACCAAAGACGTCCTGCGCCTCAAGCACGAGGCGGGGCTGTCGCACCGGATGATCGCCCGCGCCTTGGGCATCGCGAACTCGACCGTGTCCGACGTCTCGACACGAATGAGGATGGCCGGGCTCTCCTGGGAGCAGGCCCGCGAGCTCGCCGACGCCGAGTTGGAGCGGCGCCTCTACCGCGATCCGTTCGAGCGCCCCGCGGACCCACGCGAGCCTGACTGGCCACAGGTGCGCTTCGAGCTCTCCCGCAAACACGTGACCTTGCAGTTGTTGTGGCAGGAGTACCGCGCGGCCCACCCGGACGGCTACGGCTACAGCTGGTTCTGTGAGCGATTCCGCGCCTGGCAGGGCAGGATCGACGTAGTCATGCGCCAGGAGCACGCCTACGGCGAGAAGCTGTTCGTGGACTGGGCCGGCGACACGATCCCCGTCGTCGACGCTTCCACTGGTGAGATGCGGCCCGCCTACCTCTTCGTCGCCGTGCTCGGAGCGAGCGACTATCTTTACGCCGAAGCCTCGCTCGCCCAGGACACGGCCGCGTTCCTGTCCGCCCACTGCCGCGCCTTCGAGCATCTTGGCGGCGTGCCCGAACTCGTGGTGTGCGACAACCTCAAGACCGGGGTGCGCCGGCCCGACCGCTACGAACCCGATCTGCACGCGCCCTACGCCGACCTCGCGGCCCACTACGGAGTCGCCGTGCTGCCCGCCCGTGTTCGCCGCCCCCGCGACAAAGCCAAGGTGGAGGCCGGCGTGCTCGTGGTGTGCCGGCAGGTCCTGGCTCCACTGCGCAACCGCACCTTCTTCTCGCTCGCCGAGCTCAACGAGGCGATCGCCGCCCTCGTCGAAGCGATCAACGCGCGCCCGTTCAAGAAGCTGCCGGGCTCGAGGGACGAGGTGTTTCGCGGACACGAGGCGGGGGCGCTGCGCCCGCTGCCCGGCGAGCGCTACCTCTACCGCACACGCAAAGAGGCCCGCGTCCACATCGACTACCACGTCGAACTCGACGGGCACTTCTACTCGGTGCCGTACGGCCTGGTGCGCGAGAAGGTCGACCTGCTCTTCGACGAACGCACGGTGGAGGTCCTCTTCAAGGGCGAGCGTGTCGCGCTGCATCCACGCTCACGCGCACGCGGCCGTGCGACGACCACGTCCGCTCACATGCCGGAGAAGCACCGCCGGCATGCGGAGTGGACGCCTGAACGCATCGCCAAGTGGGCGGGGCGGACGGGAGCGGCGACCGCGGCGCTCACCAAGGCGATCATGGAATCGCGTCCGCATCCCGAACTCGGATTCCGAAGCTGCCTGGGGATCCTGCGCCTCGCCGACAGGTACGGTCCCGGGCGCCTGGAGGCCGCATGCGCCCGCGCGCTTTCCAGCGGGGCGCGTTCGTACCGCTCGGTGCGCTCGATCCTGGAGCGCGGGCTGGACGCGACCCCGCTCACTCCCGCGCCCACCCACATCGCACCCGCCCACGACAACGTGCGCGGACCCGGCTACTACGCCTAGAAGAGAGGAACCACCATGAACACCACGCGCACTATCGAGCGGCTCTACGACATGCGGCTCGGCCCCATGGCCGAAGCGTTCACCGCCGAGCTCGCCCGCACCGGGGATCCGGCCCTGTCCTTCGCCGAGCGGTTCTCCCTCGTGGTCGAACATCAGTGGAGCGTGCGCGAGGAGGCGCGTCTGCAAAGGCGCCTGAAGAGCGCCCAGCTGAAGTGCGACGCGTCGGTCGAAGAGGTCGACTTCCGCGCCAAGCGCGGACTTGACCGCGAGGTCTTCCTCGACCTGACCGAGCTGTCCTTCCTCTCATCCGCCGGCAACGTCATCCTCACCGGCGCCACGGGGCTGGGCAAGACGTATCTGGCCTGTGCGCTGGCCGACCGCGCCTGCCGCCGCGGCCACACCGCCCTTTACAGACGCGTGCCCAAGCTCGTCTTCGAGCTCTCACTCGCGCGCGCCGACGGCAGCTACCTGCGTGCGCTCGACAAGCTCGCCAAGGTCGATCTGCTCGTGCTTGACGACTGGGGCCTGGTCGCCGTGGAGGGCCAGTCCGCCAACGACCTCATGGACGTGATCGACGACCGCGCCGGGACTCGCTCCACGGTCGTCGGAAGCCAACTGCCGATCTCGGAGTGGCATCACTTGGTCTCTGACCCCTCCATCGCCGACGCGCTGCTCGACCGGCTCGTGCACAGAGCGGTCAGGATCGAGCTGAAGGGGGGATCCATGCGAAAGGAAGCGCCGAAACGCCGCCAGGAGTTGACGTGAAGCCGATCACTTCGTCACAGTCAGCCGCAAGACCGCGTCGCTTCGCTCCGAGGTGATCGGCTTGACCGGAATGCTGATCGGCTTGCGGCGGAACGAGTGGTCGGCTTCACCGGAATGCGCATCCTGACGCATACGTCTTAGCTGCTCCACCGCGACTCGTTCCTGACGCGCAGCTGCATGCTGGACCGACGTGACATAGCCGAAAGGGTTGTAGGAGTAGACCCCGGACGTGATCCCGCTCCCGCGCTACGGTCGCCTTTCGGCAAGTGACGCTACCGCTGGCGGCGGGACCTCCGGCCTTCCTTCCGGAAGATCCAGAGAACACCCATCCACATCAGCGCCAGAGGTCCGCCCACCATCAGGAGCATCAAGAGCCACAGGAGGGGCTGAAGCCATTCGGGTGAGTCCATGCGTGTCCCTTCACCATGGTCTGTTCCAGGAGAAGGTCTTCCCCCTGGTGTTCGATCTCGCGCCGGTCGGTCTGTCCCATTGGTAGTAGGTGAGGTGGCAAGGCCCCCTGTTCAGGAAGAAGCACTTGTAGCGGTTCCGGAACTCCCGTCTCCAGTACTTCCAGCCCTCGAGACGCAGGGGATGACCGCCCACGATCAAGTACGCTCTCCACATGCGAGTATGTATCGTCCAGCGAATCCGCGCGATGTTCTGCCAGTCTTCGACCGCGGCGGCGAACGCTATGCGTATCCGGTCTTGACAACAATCCCATGGGCCGCCGCCACTGCTTGCATCAGGCCGTCTACCTCATCGGCAAGGTCCTCCTCACACAGGACGGCAAGCCAGTCGATGTCGACATCGAAGCCGACGGCCCGGAGACTGT
>JBBILP010000155.1:0-3571 GCA_037444885.1 Actinomycetota bacterium
CTGGCTGGTCAGCGGTACCTGCCAGGTGAAACGAACGATGACGGTGTTCGGATCGCCCGGGTCGAGGACCTTCTCGAACACAGGCATCTTGTCGAGCGTCATCGCGGCGACGCCCTGGAACACGTCCTTCAGCGTGATTCCGCCGAGAAGCTCGGCGTTGAGTATGCTTTCGAAGATGGAGAACGGGTCGAACTGACCGGCCGCCATCGCCCCCACGTCTCCACCGAAAGCACCTTTGGTGGCGCTGAGGCCGGTAAACTCCGGCATCGGGGTAGCGAGTCCCCCAGCCAGGGACGGCGGGAACGTGTTGGAGGGCGCACTCACTATCTCGGCGAAGACCTTGCCCGTCGTATTAGCGCCGGTATACCCGCCGTTCAGATAGAGAGTGGCCAGCTGGATTGTGGTGGGAGCGTTCTGGTTCGTCAGCTCCTCGACCGCCTCCAGCTGAACGTCCGCGTTGTGCATCGCGGGGTAGTACCTGATATCGCCGAGCGTCGAAGGGCTCACGATCTCGACGCCGAACCTGATGGCCTTCGTGGGCAGGGCGCGCGCCTCGGAGCTCGCCGGGGCGCCTGGTCCCGCGGGTATCGACTCCGAGAACGCCACCGTCTGGCTGTTCGTGTTCAGTGACTTCGTGCGATACGCGGTGTCGCACTTGGTCAAGATGTCGTTGACGGTGGACTCCGCCGGACTCTCGGGGTCCTTCACGGATACCTCGCGAGCCATATAGATGAGCGGCGCGCCGAACTTCACGACGCGCCCGTCCCAGTCGGTAGCCTCGATCTGGAAGAGGAAGTCCGCTCCCGTCGCGATCGTCTTGGGCCAGAAGGCGTAGTCGGAAGCGACGGAGGAGTGGACCTTGATCTGGTTGATCGGCGGGGTCTGGCGGGTCTTGATCTCGACACGCCTGAACGGGGTCTGCCGAGTGCGCTTCACGTTGCCGAACCCGTACGTCTTCACCGGTTCGCGCACGATGATGAACTGCTTCTGCATGATGTAAGCTGTGCGCTTGCCGGTGCCGGGCGCGTTCTTGAACTTGCGCTCGCTGATCGTGACGAGTACGGCAGTGTGTCCGAACGGGAACAGACGACCCACCAGCACGAGCTTCACGTAGTGGTCGCGCCCCATCGTTGCGCGGTGGTCCCATTCCTCGAGCGAGACGATGATGTTCTTGCCCTCGTTCTTGAGGGTCTCGACGTCCCAGAAGCCTCGGCCGCTGAACCACCCTCCGAGCGCGGTGAGCATCATGTTGCGCACGTCGATGGGGTTGTCGTGATAGCGGGCGGTGAGGTCGACGACCGCCCAGCGGTTCTTGAAGCCGCCGGTGTCCCCGGGCGGGGTCGGGCTGTTCTCGCCGCTGGTGGTGAAGTCGTTGCGCATGAAGGTCGAAGGCGGCGGCGCTCCGGCGAGCCGCTTGTTGTAGTAGAACGCCCAGATGGCGCGGACGCTGGGCGGCACGTACATCGAGATCGGCGCCTGCGGTGTGACGCCTTGCGCCGATGCTCCGATCGGACCTCCGAGGTACGCCGTCCAACCCTTCAGGCGCGTGTGCCACAGCTCCGTGCGACCGTTGTGGGTCATCGGTTGGCTGCGGTGGGTCCAGCCTGCCTCGGCGAACGGGGAGAGGTACATCCCCCACGGGATCTCGATCGAAGTCACCGGTGGCCGAGGCCAGGTCAGCGCGCTGCTGCCGGGGTAGCTGAGCAGACCCTTGAGGTCCCCCGGCTGGACCACTCGCTGTGCGGTGGCCGCCACCTTGTGGACGTAGCCGGACCAGTTGAGCAGACCTTCGAGCGTGTACGGTATACCGGCGTCCGCGACACCGTCGGGCACGCGGAAGACCAGCCGAGATTCGTCGGCGAGGTAATTCTGTATCGGAACGGCGCCAACGGCGTCGATTCCCTCTCGGAAGGCTTTCTCGAGAATGTGTTGCGGCGGGAAGTTCACGACGATGTGCGAGCCCGCTATCCCCATGTTCCGCTTGAGTCTGGGGCCGGCGTCGTCGGAGAAGTCGAGTCGCAGGTTGAAGAACTCGAAGCGCAGCACCAGCATGTCGGCCGGGCGTATGACCGAGAGTGCGGTGGCGTCGGGCAGGACGAACGTGATGTCGCCTGGACGGATGGCCTCCTGGAAGTTGCGGTCCTTCTTCTTCTTGATCGCCGTGCCGTTCGCGGGTATTGAGACGTTCGCGGTCGTTTGCGACTGCGGCGGCGGCGCTAGCGGCCCGACGACGCTGTCGCCGAACGGTGCCGAGATGCCGAACAGTGCGGGCTGGCCGGATACCTGCACCGAGCCGTTCTCGCCCACGATCTCGAACGGCGGAGCCCATGAAGCCGCGCCGACCAACATCGAGAACCTCGGGCCGCGCAGCCAGGTCGGCTCGTCCAGGAAGTCGGCGGCCAGGTGGAAGGCGGAGCCGTTGCCCAGCACGCGGGCGTAGCGCACGTTCTGAAGGGGGAGGTCGGCCGGGTCGCTGTCCAGAGCGCTGGCGATCGAGAAGCGGGACGACACGCCCTTGGCGGTGTGCGCGATCAACGCTTGGTAGACGGTGGCGGCGCCGGTCTGAGCGGCCTCGATCGTGATGCGATCGAACGCCTCGGGCGACAGGTGCAGGGTGCCCGAGTCCGACTCGGCGGGAATGCCGAGACGCCACTGATTTCCGCCTCGCTCAAGGGTTAGGAAGGTGCGACTCGCTATCTGGCGCGAGAACACCGTCGGCGCGTCCTTGGGGGCCAGCGCGATGGTGAGGACGTCGGTGGACGCGTCAACGTTCTCACCCTTGAGGGTTGCGACTCGCTTGCCCTCGAGCTTGAGCGTCCAGTCGGGCTGGAGGGTGGCGACCGCCGTCCCCGACAGCTTCAGCTCACTGCCGTCATCAAGCGAGGCGCGCGTCCCGGACAGCTTCACCGAGGACCGAGCCGGGTGCTCTCCCGACAGCCACTGAGCGAGAGGCACCTCGGCCGAGAACCGCCCAAGTCCGAGCTGGATGAGCAGTCGTGTGCCCATTCCCGCGCCGGAGGTCGCAAGGTCGAGGTCGGCGGGAATCGACGTGCCCGGGAAGAACGCGTCGGTCAAGGTGGCGCGCCAGTTGCCGTTTCGAGACACCGAGAGTCGCGCACTGTTCCCGAAGCGCGCAGGGTCGACGATGAAGGAGTGGCGGCCCGAGAGCAGCCAGGCTCTTCGGTAGCTGCCACCCACCGCGGGAGGAGCGAGCGGCTGCAGTATGCGCGGACCCAGGAGTCCGGCCGCCGCCGCTCCGGCTACGCCGGCCAGCTGAAGCGCTTCGCGCCGAGTCAGCGGTCGGGCCAGAGCCGAGAACTCATCACACAGCCGCTCTACTCGTGAGACCTCATCCTCGGCCGCACCTGGAAGGACCCTCTCCCTAAGCGCAGAGGCCCGCAAGCGCACTCGGCTCATGAGCGCATCCCCCTTAAGACGCACGAGCGCGTCGGCTCAAGGCCGACAAGAACCGCGGCGAAACCCGCGCCGCTGCCCGAATCCCCTTATGTTGTCGTGTACCCCAACGGGGACGGACGCAGACAGCGAATCGGGAGAGAGCGCGAGGCGCCTG
>JBBILP010000156.1:0-3548 GCA_037444885.1 Actinomycetota bacterium
TCTCAGGTCTGGCCACGGCCACCTACCTGGCCGGAGCCGCCGGAGATGGCCCCAGGGTCAGCGTGGTCGACGAACGCAGTGACGACGTTCTCCTCGCGCGTGCCGAGAGTCTCAGGGCGCTCGGCGTCGCTGTAGAGTTGGGCACGTCGAACGTCCCCGACGCCGACATGATCGTCGCCTCGCCCGGGATCCCCCCGACGAGCGCTCTGATGCGGGCGGCGCGTTCTCTCGGCGTTCCCATGATCGCCGAACTGGAGCTTGCCTTCCGAGTATCGCGTTCGCCATTCATCGCCGTCACGGGGACGAACGGAAAGACGACGACCACCAATCTGATCGCCCACCTGCTCGCGGAGGCCGGGATGCCCAACAGGGCCGTGGGCAACATCGGACCACCGGTGATCAGTGTCGTCACCGAGGTCGGTGCCGAGACACACCTGGTGGCCGAGGTCTCCTCCTTCCAGCTCGCGCTGACCGAGCGGTTCCACCCGAACGTGGCCGTGCTGCTCAACATCACTCCCGACCATCTGGACTGGCACGGGAGCATGGACGCCTACTCGGCGGACAAAGGCCGCATCTTCGACAACCTGACTTCGGAGGACCTGGCGATCATCGGCGTCGACGACGAGTACTCCCTGCGTTGGGCGCGCGACGTCACGGCGCGTGGCCTTGAGGTGTGCGAGGTGAGCTTGAGGTCGCATGCGGGGCGTGGAGCGCGCGTCGAGGACGACATGCTTGTGGTCACCGTGGGTGGGCAGCGCCTGGAGCTGGTCTACGCCAGCGAACTCAGACTGAGAGGCACGCACAACGTCACGAACGCTCTCGCCGCCGCCGCCGCGGCGGTCTTCGTGGGCGCCGAGCCCGAAGCGGTGAGGAGCGGCCTGCGGTCATTCGAGCCGCTCGCGCATCGGCTGGAACCAGTGGGCGTCGTGGACGGAGTCGAGTACTTCAACGACTCCAAGGCCACCAACCCCGACGCCGTGGTCAAGGCACTCACAGGGTTCACGGGTAGACGAGTGGTCGTGCTGCTGGGCGGTCGCGGCAAGCAGACCGATTTCGGGCCGCTGGCCTCGGCGGTCGTTGCACACGGGGCCGCCGCCGTGCTGTTCGGCGAGGCACGCGAGGAGCTCGCCCGCGCCTTCAGTGGCAGCGACGCGGTGGTCGCCATTTGCCCGACGCTGGATGGCGCCGTACGCGAAGCGGCGTCCGCTGCCGGGCCTGGCGATGCGGTGCTACTCTCTCCGGCCTGCGCTTCCTTCGACGAATTCCAGGGGTACGCTCATCGGGGAGAGGCGTTCAGGGCGGCCGTCGCGGCGCTCGGCTTCGAAGGAGGGGAGCTGTGAGCGCGCCCGCCGATCGGGCGGTCAACAGGGCTGCGCCCTACCTACTCCTAGGCGTCGTGCTCCTGCTGTCCATGTGGGGTCTCGTGATGGTCTACTCGGCGTCTTCCGTGGCCGACTACGCGAACTTCGGCGACAGCGCATACCACCTCAAGCGCCAGCTGCTGTGGGTCGCCCTCGGTCTCGCGGCGCTTGTCGGCATCCGAAAGGTGGACTACCGGAGCATCGGGCGCGCATCCTGGGCCGTGTGGGCGGTCTCCGTGGCGGGCCTCGTGGGCGTCCTGCTCGTTGGGGTCTCGAAGTGGGGCGCGCGGCGATGGATCGACATCGGACCCGTTACGGTGCAGCCCTCCGAGTACGCCAAGCTCGCGTGCGTTCTTGTTGCGGCCTATTTGCTTGCCGAGTGGCGGGCCAGACGGCTTGACGACAAGGAGGCGCTCTTCCGTGTCGCGGTCGCCGTGGTTCCCGTTGTGGCTCTCGTCATGGCGCAGCCGGACCTGGGAACGACCGGAGCGATCGTCGTCGCGGTTTGCGGGGTGCTCGTGCTGGCTGGATTGAGGTGGCGCTACCTCTTCGGCAGCGCCCTCGCAGTCGCGACCTTCACGGTCGCGGCCGTATTGCTGGAGGAGTATCGCTTCGAGCGCCTGATGGCGTTCATCGATCCATGGAAGGATCCCAAGGGCGACGGGTATCAGATCATCCAGGGGCTGCTTGCGTTCGGGTCCGGTGGGCTGTCCGGTGTGGGACTCGGGCTCTCGCGCCAGAAGTTCTTCTACCTTCCCGCGGCGCACACGGACTTCGTGTTCGCTATCATCGGCGAGGAACTCGGGCTGATCGGCACCATGGCCGTCGTCGTCGCGTTCGGGGTGCTTGCCTACGCGGGCTTCCGAATCGCCGCCGATTCGACGGACGTGTTCGGGAGATTGCTCGCGGGCGGGCTGACAGGGATGATCGTGACGCAGGCGGCGATCAACATGGCGGCCGTCACCGGCCTCGTGCCTATCACGGGGATTCCGCTCCCGCTTATCAGTTCTGGCGGGTCTTCGGCAACCTTCACGCTGGGTTGTGTTGGCTTGATACTGTCGGTGGCGGACCACGGGCGCGCGCGTTCGCGTGTCCGTGCGATGCGAGATGACGAGGAGCCCTGGGGTGCGGGTACTGATGAGTGGCGGCGGGACCGCCGGCCACGTCTATCCTGCATTGACGGTGGCGCGGCAACTGCTCGACGAAGGGCCTAACGAGATCCTATTCGTCGGCACGGCTCGCGGTACCGAGGCCCGTCTCGTTCCTGAGGCGGGCTGCGATTTCGTGTCGCTACCGGCTCGCGGGTTCGATCGCTCGCGCCCGTGGACCGCGATCACGGCTGGTCTGACCGCCGTGGGCGGCGCCTTTCGCGCCCTCGGAGTAGTGCGCCGATTCCGTCCGGACGTTGTGGTAGGGTTCGGCGGGTACGTGTCGATGCCGGTCGGCCTGGCGGCGATCGTATCCCGAGTACCGCTAGTGCTTCACGAGCAGAATTCCGTTCTCGGCCTAGCGAACCGTACCCTGGCGCGTTGGGCCAAAGCCGTTGCGCTGACGTACCCGGTGACCTCTGCCGCGCTGCGCGGGGCGGGGGAGGTTGTCGTGACCGGCAATCCGGTAAGGCGGAGTGTCCTCGATGCCCGTCGTGAGGACGGGCGAAAGGCCCTTGAAGTGCCGGAAGGCGCGCTGTTGCTGCTGGTTTTCGGTGGGAGCAGAGGGGCAAGACACCTGAACGAAACGGTCGTCGCGATGTATCCTCGGTTGAAAGAGGTGGACGGATTGCACGTCGTCCACGTGGCGGGCAGCGCCGAGCACGAGTCGGTGAGGAGCACGCTCGCCTCCCTGGGTGGTTCGGCGGATTCCCGCTATCGCGTGGTGGACTACCTCGACGGCATGGGTGAAGCGATTGCCGCCGCGGATCTGGTCGTCGCCCGGGCGGGGGCTACCTCGATAGCCGAGATAACCGTGCTCGGACGGCCGACGGTGTTGGTGCCCTACCCGTACGCGACGGACGATCACCAGACGCGAAACGCCCAGGCGGTCATGGCGGCAGGCGCGGCTGTCGTGGTGGCGGACGCTGACCTCGACGGGCCTATGTTTCCGGAGACAGTGCTCGGTCTCGTACATGACGAAGACCGACGTGAAGCGATGGCTCGGGCCTCGGCGGTGCTCGGTCGTCCGGAGGCCGGG
>JBBILP010000157.1:0-3485 GCA_037444885.1 Actinomycetota bacterium
AGAGAGCACCTGGCGTTCTTGGGCATCAAAGGGTTCTGATATGGAATGGCCAGTCAACCCTGCAGTGATTCAAGGTGGGGATCCCCAGGTTTGGTGACGCGGGCGGACACGTGGGATCGGCGGTCGACCACTCTGATATCCGCGGAGCACGTCCGCATGTCTCTGGTACGTCGGAGCCTGCCTCTCACTAGGAGCGCGGCAAGAAGCCGCATAGAACCCACGAGGATCGCTCCGAAAGGACCGTCCGCCCACGTCACGCACCTGGAGTCAGGCGGCCTGATCGACGCACTCGATGCGCATCAGCCGCCAGATGACCTTGGCGAGCTCACGGGCGACGGCGACCACGGCCACCGTCGAGCGCTTGCCCCGCCCGGTGAGCTTGCGATAGCGCCCCGAAAGCCGGACCTGCGCATCCCACGCCGCGGCGAGCACCTCGGGGGGCTGTCCCTGGCTCCTGCGCTTGAGGTTCTCACCGACCCTGGGCGCATGGCGGTAGTGCCAGGCCGCTTCGACGAGGATCCTTCTCACATGGCCGTTGCCTGTCTTGGTGATCGACCCGCGCCGCTCGCTCGCGCCCGACGAGAACTCGGATGGCACGAGTCCGACGAACGCCGCGAAGTCGTCGGGTTTGGCGAACCGGCCGAAGTCGCAGATCTCGACGGCGAGCGTGAGCGCCGACAGCGACGATATCCCACGCAGGCACGACAGTCGCGCCACCGTCGGGGCGAAGGGTTCACGTCCCGCCCAGACGTCCAGTTCGCCTTCGAGACCGGCAAGCTGGGTGAGTCTGATCTCGAGCGCGGCCCGGTAGTGGGCGAAGGTGGAACTGAGCGCGGGGTGCTCGAACCGCTGTGCCGCGAGCCACGACGAGTGCTTCGCGCTCCACGCCCTGCCGTCAAACACGCGACCATGACGCAGCAGGAACTTGGAAAGCCGGTGACGCGCGCGGAGGATGTCTTGCTTGATGTCCTCTCGCAGACGGACGAGGTCACGCACCGCCTCCTCGGCTTCCGTGGGCACGCGGATCGCCGTGAGCTCGCCGGCCCGGTAGAAGCGGGCGAGCGAGTCGGCGTCACGCCGGTCGGTCTTGATCCGCACACCCGGCCTGCGAGGGATGAGAGCGGGGGCGATGACCTCGCAGGCGACGCCGAGCGCTGTCAGCTGGCGGTGCAGCGCGTAGCCGCACGGTCCCGCCTCGTAGCAGACACGGAACCGGTCCGGAGCGGCCCAGTTCGCGACGAGCCTGCGAACAGTCTCGGGTGTGTCGGCGATCGTCTGCCGGTCGGGTCCCGCGGCACCGGGCCTCAGTACCGCCACCGCGATCGAGTCCTTGTGGACGTCAAGACCTACGAACGTGGCAAGCGTAGAATCCGACATGGCCGGCCCCTCTCTCCTGCATGCGGCTCGGTTCGGGGTGCTGCCCCGAGCAATCCGCGACTACCTAGACATCTGCAGGATAGGGGCTGGCCGTTCCATGGTGACTAGCAGCGCTGGGTATGCGCGTCCCGCGACCACGACGAGAGCGTTCGCCAGGGCGGCGACGCCAAGAGCGACCAGAGCCCATGCCGCCAGTCGAAGTCGAGCCGGCACGGCCACCCCCTCTGCCTTGTCTGCCTGCGCCTGAGCAGCGCACAGCGCTGACGTAAGTCTAGCGCGCCTCGCCGCCCGTCGCATGCACTGGCCGACGCGCCGCCCGGGAACGAGAGAGGTCAGGCGGCGGGTGCAATCGAGGCGTAGGGCAGCCTCACAGCACACGGAATCGATCGGCGGCTGTCGGAATCGCGTTCTCAACGCTATGCCAGGTGCCATCGTGAAGCACTTCCAGGTGCCGGAAGCAGCACTCGACTCCGCTGGCCTGTCTCAGGTCTTCGTGGTCCATGAGGTGGAAGTGCAGGTGAGGAGCAGTAGAGTTGCCGGAGTGGCCGACGTTAGCGATGTGCTGGCCGGCTTTCACCGTCTGGCCAGCGGCCACGCGGACTGAACCCGTCTGGGCATGCGCAAAGAAGGCGAAGCCGACCTGCGTCCCGAGTACTTAGGTAGTTGCCGACGAGGGGCCTGAGATCGCGTCGGTTGATGTCGAAGGCCAGCGCGTTCTTCAGGACTGTGGCCAAGTCCCTAACGAGGTGGGCCGGATCTCGTTCCGGCCACCCATCCTGGCTTTCGACCACCGTTCCGCTGGCCGGAGCGAAGATCGGTTGACCCCAGCCATAGCACACGTTCAGAGGCGTCCCGAGAACCGCGTATCGAAGGTGGCTCGACCCATAGAAGCGCATGCCCCTGACCGAGGCATCCGTCTGCACGAAGTCGTAGGCGTATCGCTGGCCCAACGTATCGGTCCCATGGCTCGGAACCTTGGTCCCTGGGGTGTTCGGGCAAGTCCATTCCCCTCTTAGGGGAAGATCGACAACTGCGGGGCAGGTCACCTGACCAGAGCTCCTCCGTGATGGCTGCGTTCCTCTAGCTCACCCGCGGCGAAATCACGCGAGGTCGAAGCGGTCCAGGTCCATCACCTTACTCCACGCCGCCACGAAGTCGCGCACGAACTTCGCCTGCGAGCCCTCGCACGCATACACCTCCGCCAACGCCCGCAGCTGGGAGTTTGAGCCGAAGACAAGGTCGACGCGGGTGCCGGTCCACCTGGGCTCTCCCGTTGAGCGATCGTGACCTTCGAACACGTCCCCGTCGTCTGAGGCCGCCTTCCACTCCGTGCCCATGTCGAGCAGGTTCACGAAGAAATCGTTCGTCAGCGTCCCGGGGCGGTCAGTGAAGACCCCGTGCCGGGAGCCCTTGTAGTTCGCGTCCAGCACCCGCATTCCGCCTACGAGAACCGTCATCTCCGGCGCGGTCAGCGTGAGGAGCTGCGCTTTGTCGACCAGCAGCTCCTCGGCGGTGACCGCGTACTTGGCCTTGAGGTAGTTGCGGAACCCGTCGGCGACGGGCTCGAGCACGCTGAACGACTTCGCGTCGGTCTGCTCCTGCGAGGCGTCGGTGCGCCCCGGCGTGAAAGGCACGGTCACATCATGGCCGCCGTCTCTCGCGGCCTGCTCGACGGCGGCGCACCCGCTGAGAACGATGAGATCGGCTAGCGAGACCTTCTTGCCGCCGCCCTGCGAGCCGTTGAACTCGCGCTGTACCCCCTCGAGCGCCGCCAGCACGTCGGCGAGCTGAGCGGGCTCGTTGACTTCCCAGCCGCGCTGCGGGGCCAAGCGGATGCGCGCGCCGTTCGCACCGCCGCGCTTGTCGGAACCGCGGAAGGTGGACGCCGAGGCCCACGCCGTGGATACAAGCCTGGGTACGGGGACGCCCGAGGCCAGGATCTTACTCTTAAGCTCCGCGATGTCCGCCGAGTCGATCAACTCGTGGTCGACGACGGGCACCGGGTCCTGCCAGATCAGCTCCTCGTCAGGCACCTCCGGGCCGAGCAGGCGCGAACGCGGACCCATGTCGCGGTGCGTCAGCTTGTACCAAGCTCGCGCGAAAGCGTC
>JBBILP010000158.1:0-3451 GCA_037444885.1 Actinomycetota bacterium
GCCGACACCCCGATCATCATCGTGGGCGGCGTGGACGGTTCGCGCGACATCGCTCGCGCGCGCGTGCCCCAGGCGCTGTTCGTGAACGCCGACGAGGTCCCCTGGGTGGCGAAGCGCCTCGTAGTCAAGCACTAGAAGCGCTAACGACCCGCGCCGAGCCCAGTCGGGACTGCGCACCGTCACGCCGCACACCCGCGTCTGGCCCCGCGCTGCGGTATCATTGGCGATGCGTCGGGGGCCTCCAGGTCTCGGCGACTCGGCGGTAACCCCCATCGAAAGGCATCGCACATGCCCAGCAAGTCCAGCGAACTGTTCGCCCAGGCCCAGAGGGTGATTCCCGGCGGCGTCAACTCGCCTGTCCGAGCTTTCAAGAGCGTCGGTTGCGACCCCATCTTCTACGACCGCGCCAAGGGCAGCCGAGTGTGGGACGCCGACGGCCGTGAGTACGTGGACTTCGTGGCGTCCTGGGGGCCGATGATACTCGGTCACGCGCCTGACGCGGTTCTCGGCGCCGTCCGCGCGCAGCTCGACAAGGGCACCTCGTACGGCGCGCCCACGAGCGTTGAGATCGAGCTCGCCGAGAAGATCGCCGCGGTCGTGCCCTCCATCGAGATGGTGCGCATGGTGTCGTCAGGCACCGAGGCCACCATGAGCGCGATCAGGCTCGCGCGCGGGTTCACCGGACGCGACAAGTTCGTGAAGTTCGAGGGCAACTACCACGGTCACTCGGACGCGCTTCTTGTCTCGGCGGGCTCGGGGCTCGTGACGCTCGGCATCCCGTCGACGCCCGGCGTCACCCAAGGGGCCGCGCAGGATACCGTCGTGCTGCCATACAACGACCTCGGCGCCGTGGGGCAGGCCTTCGAGCGCGAGGGCGAGCAGATCGCCGCCGTCATCCTCGAGCCGATAGCGGGGAACATGGGTGTGGTGCCGCCGGCGCCGGGCTTCCTCCAGGGACTGCGCGAGGTGTGCGACCGCTACGGCGCGGTACTCATCTTCGACGAGGTGATCACCGGTTTCCGAGTCGCGCTGGGTGGCGCGCAGGAGCTGTACGGCGTCACACCGGATCTGACGACGCTTGGCAAGATCATCGGCGGCGGCTTCCCGGTCGGGGCTTTCGGCGGCAAGGCCGAGATCATGGAGCGCCTGGCGCCCGTTGGTCCCGTCTACCAGGCGGGCACGCTTTCGGGCAACCCGGTCGCGATGGTGGCCGGGCTGGCCACGCTCGACGAACTCTCGAAGCCCGGCGTGTACGAGGAACTCGACCGCAAAGGGGCCAGGCTCGCGCGCGGCCTTTGCAGCGCTGCCGAGGCGGCTCAGGTGCAGACGTGCTGCCACCGGGTCGGGTCGATGTCGTGCATGTTCTTCACCCACTTCGACGTCGTCAACTGGACTACCGCGTCCACGAGCGACACCGAGCGCTACGGGCGGTACTTCCGCGCCGTGCTCGACGCGGGCTTCACCATCGCGCCCAGCCAGTTCGAAGCGACCTTCGTGGGCCTCGCGCACACCGACGAGGACATCGACGCCTACGTGGCGGCCGCCGGAGAGGCGCTCGCCGGGCTGTAGGGAAGCGGCGCGAGCGGCGCTGCGCGCTCTTGCGCAATAAGCGCAATAAGCGCAGTAGTGCTACAATGCCCTCATGGAAACCACGCTGCTCACACCTCGAGAGGTTGCGCATCGGCTGTCCGTGTCGCCGAGAACGGTCTACACGTGGATCGAGTCCGGCACCCTGGGGTCCGTCCGCCTTTCCGAGAGATGCACGCGGGTTCCCGCCTCAGAAGTCGAGCGTATGGTTCGAGAGGCGAGTCGTTCGCGTCGGCCCGACATGTCATCCGTCCTATGGGACGTTGACGCCGCCGATTTGGACGAGGAGATCCACGCGCCGTTCCTGATCACCCGGGTGCTTGAGGAGGGCCGACCGGAACAGGTGAACTGGCTGTTCGAGAGGTACGGCATCGAGCGCATCCGGCGCGCGGTCGAATCGGGACGCGGACTCTCGCGCAAGGCCGCCTCGGCGTGGAGAGAGATACTCGGAGGGGACGCATGAGCGATTTGCACACCGAGGTTCTCGACGAGCGGACGGCGGCCGTTCTCGGCGGCGTCGGGCGCACGCGAGAACTCGCGTCGTTCTACCTGGCAGGTGGGACGGGCCTCGCGCTTCAGCTCGGCCACAGACGATCTCTCGATCTTGACCTGTTCTCCGAGCGACCCTGGTCCTGGGAGGCGCTGGCGCGGCCGATCCAGGCTCTCGGCCCAGTCGAGGTGGAGCGTCAGGAAGAGGGCACGTTCGTGGGCAGCGTAGGCGGAGTGCGCTTCAGTCTCTTCCACTATCCGTACGTCCTGCTGGAACCCGTGATCGAATCCTCCTACGGAGTCGCGCTTGCCGGACTGCTCGACATCGCTTGCATGAAGCTCGTGGCAATGGCTCAGCGAGGGAGTAGGAAGGACTTCGTGGACCTGTACTTCCTCGGCATGTCGGGAGTGACTCCGCGAAGCGCGCTCAACGCACTCGGGAGAAAGGTCGCCGGGGTGTCCTACAACCCGGTGCACATCGCGCGAAGCCTCGCCTTCTTCGAGGACGCGGAGGCGGAGCCCATGCCTCAGATGGTGATGGACTGCGACTGGGAAGACGTGCGGCGATACTGCGTCTTTGAGGCGCGCTCGCTTCTGGCCGAGATCGGCGTGCCTGGCCTGTGACTGAGCGACGGTGCGCGTCGGAAATGGCACCGCCGACGACCGGGAGTCGACGCCGCTACAACGGTACGCTCGTATGTACCTATTGGCGTCCTGAATAGGAGGTTCCACATGCCGCCACTCCGCCCCTCCACCGATGTGTGCCCCGTGACTGAGTTCCGCGCGAACACGTCGGCGATGATCGAGCAGATGCACTCGTCACGGCGCCCGCTCATCCTCACGCAGCACGGACGGAGCGCTGCGGTGCTGCTCGACCCCGAGGTCTATGAGGACCTTGTCGCTGAGAACGAGCTGCTCCGCGACCTGTCGATCTCGGAGGCGCAGATCTCGGCCGACCAGGTCATCCCGCACGAGGAAGTCGTCCGCCGGATGCGTGAGAAGTACGCCCGGTGAAGGTTGCCTGGACCGAACACGCCTACGCACAGCTCGACGAGGCCATGGCGTTCATCGCGCGCGACCGGCCTGAGACCGCCATGGTGCTGACGCTCACGCCGATTGACTACGCTGCCGAGGCCTTCGTGGCCGCCGCGCAAGGGCATCCGGAACCCTCGATCCGGGCGACTGTCGCGGGTCTGCGCAAGGAGCGCCAGCTGTCATGAGGGTCGCACTTGTCGCTCCGAACTACCTAATGCGTGGCGAGCGGCGGCGTGAGCGGCGGTGCGCGCTCTCGCGCAATAAGCGCTATCAGCGCAGGTACGGTCGTCAACAGACACACGCCCCCGGTGTCGTGCACGATGCGATACCCCGGACCCTG
>JBBILP010000159.1:0-3405 GCA_037444885.1 Actinomycetota bacterium
GATGGAGCGAAGCGCAGGCCCCTGATCGCCGGCAACTGGAAGATGTACAAGACATCCGGCGAGGCCGCGATCCTCACACAGAAGCTGGAACAGCGCGTTTGCGACCTGTGGGATCGCGTCGAAGTGGCGGTCTGTCCGCCGCATACCGCGCTCAAGGCGGTCTCTACGGTTATCGAGCTGGACAAGCTCACGATGTCGCTTGGCGCCCAGAATTGCCACTGGGAGAACGAGGGCGCCTACACGGGCGAGGTATCCCCGCGGATGCTCGCGGATCTCCGGTGTGACTACGTCATCATCGGGCACTCCGAGCGGCGCGAGATGTTCGGAGAGACCGAAGACACGGTGAACCGGAAGGTCAAGGCGGTCTTCGCCGAGGGAATGGTACCGATAGTGTGCGTTGGAGAGAGCTTGGCGCAGCACGAGGCCGGCGAGACCGACACGTTCGTCCGAGGTCAGGTGCGCGCGGGGCTGGACGGGATCGGCGCTGAAGACGCGGCGAAGCTGGTCGTGGCATACGAGCCCATCTGGGCGATCGGCACGGGACACACGCCCATACCGGAGGTCGCCAACGACGTGGCTCGCTCGATCCGCGCGACTATCGGCGCCATGTTCGGGCCTCCCGCGGCGATGAGCGCGAGGGTTCTATACGGCGGTTCGATGAAGCCCGAGAACTGCGATGCCTTCCTAATGGAACACGACATCGACGGTGGCCTTGTGGGAGGAGCGTCGTTGGACCCCGACGGGTTCGCCGACATCGTGAGAGCGGCTCAGTAGGGGATGCTCCGCCTTCCGGTCGCGTTGATCATCCTGGATGGGTTCGGAGCGGCGCCCGCGGGACCCGGGAACGCGGTCGAGCTAGCCGCGACCCCGAACCTCGACGCGCTCTTTGAGCGCTATCCCTCCGGTAGCCTGCTCGCGTCGGGGCTGGCGGTCGGCCTACCGGAAGGACAGATGGGGAACTCCGAGGTCGGCCATCTGAACATGGGCGCCGGACGAGTCGTCTATCAAGAACTGACCAGAATATCGAAGGCGATCGAGGACGGGTCGCTCGGGCGCAACGCCGTCTTGTCGGAGGCGATGGATTCGGCCGTCGCCGAGGGGCGGGCGGTCCACCTGATGGGGCTTGTCTCCGACGGCGGGGTTCACAGCCACATCGAACACATGAAGGCTATCGCTCGCATGGCCGCCGAGCGAGGCGCGAAAGATCTGTTCGTCCACGCCTTCCTCGACGGCAGGGACGTCTCTCCGACTAGCGGGGCGGGATTCGTCGCCGATACCGAGGACTTCCTTTCTCGGCTCGGGGTGGGTCAGGTGGCCACCACGATGGGCCGCTATTACGCGATGGATCGCGACCGGCGCTGGGACCGCGTGGAGCGTGCATGGCGCGCGATGGTGCTCGCCGAGGGCGCACCCGCGGCCAACGCGTCGAGCGCCGTACGCGAAAGCTACACGCGAGGGGTGACCGACGAGTTCGTAGAGCCTGTCGTCATGCACGCGAACGGAGCGCCGGTCGGGCGCGTCGAGGACGGCGACGCACTCATCTTCTTCAACTTCCGCCCGGATCGCGCGCGCGAGATAACGCGTGCGTTCGTCGATCAGTCGTTCGACGCGTTCGCGCGCCCTGCTCGGCCGGACGTGCGTTTCGTGTGCCTGACCGAGTACGACCCGACCATACCGGCGCCGGTCGCCTTCGAGAAGGACCTGCCCTGCTGCGTCCTCGCGGATGTGCTGGCGGAGCGCGGGTTGCGTCAGCTGCGCATCGCCGAGACCGAGAAGTACGCGCATGTGACCTTCTTCCTCAACGGCGGAGTCGAGGCGCCGAAGGTCGGTGAGGAACGCGTGCTGGTCCCGAGCCCGAAGGTCGCTACGTATGACCTGCAGCCGGAGATGAGCGCCCCTCAGGTTACCGAGGAGCTCGTGCGCGCAATCGGAGAGGGACGAGCGGACGTCTACATCGTGAACTACGCGAACTGCGACATGGTCGGGCACACGGGCGTTCTCGACGCGGCGATCCGCGCGGTTGAGGCAGTCGATGACGGCGTCGGCCGCGTTCTCAAGGCGATGCGCGAGGCGGGCGGCGAGGCGATCGTGACAGCGGACCACGGGAACGCCGAGCAGATGCTGGAAGAGGATGGCGTCTCGGCATTCACCGCCCATACCAGTGGAAGCGTTCCGATAGTGGTCGTCTCCGATCGCGTTGTCGGCTTGCGCGGTGGAGGCATGCTCGCCGATGTCGCGCCCACGCTCCTCGACATGATCGGGATCGATCCTCCGCCCGAGTGGACTGGCCGAAGTCTCCTGCTATACTGAGGACTCGCGCGCCCACGGCTAGGGCGACGCGCGCTCAAGGAGGTAGTGTTGGACGCTCTGAACATCTTTCTGCTCGTGGTCCACTCGCTGTCGGCTATCGGGCTGATCGTCTTCATACTGCTCCACTCGGGGAAGGGAACGGGGCTTTCGTCGATGTTCGGCGCCATGCCTTCGACCGCCACCGGCACGAGCATCATCGAGAAGAACCTCGACCGGATCACCATCGGGTTCGCGATAGCCTTCGCCATCACTTCACTCATACTGATGGTCACCTTCCACGGCATATAGTCTCTGGTCGCGCGCGGTGGCTGTGGCCGCTCGCGGGCACCGGGGCAACGCGCACGAGGCAGCGCGCCGAGCTTCCAGGTGCCGACGCTTGAGATGCACCAGGCAGGGTATCGACGGCACGGACGGCCGCCGGCGAAACGCAAGAACGGTTTGCGCGGCGGTGGCCGCGGCGCTGCGGTAGCGGCAGGCAACATCGGAGGGGGTGCGCCATGGGAGGAAGCGGCGTCAGAGCGACCGGAGCGGCACGGCTCTCGAGAGCGGGGTTCGTCGCAATCGTGGCGGTACTGGCACTGTCTGCGGCCGCCACCGCTTCGGCCGCGTGGTACGTCACGTATCCGACCACGCGCGTCAGCGTGGCTACGAGCGGCGAGCAGGGTAATAGGTCGAGCGCGTTTCCCGCGATCTCGGCCGACGGGCGCTACGTGGCGTTCGAGTCGGCAGCCTCCAACCTCGTCGCCGGCGACATTGGCTGGGTGCAGGACGTCTTCGTGCGCGATCTCTCGACCGGTACGACCACGCGCGTCAGCGTGGCGTCGGACGGCACGCAGGGCAATGGGGCGAGCGCATCTCCCGCGATCTCGGCTGACGGGCGCTACGTGGTGTTCGAGTCGTGGGCCTCCAACCTCGTCGCAGCCGATACGAACGGGCAACCAGACGTCTTCGTGCGCGATCTCTCAACCGGTACCACCACGCGCGTGAGCGTGGCCTCGGACGGCACGCAGGGCGACGACGGCAGTTGGGAGTCCGCGATCTCGGCCGACGGGCGCCACGTGGCGTTCTCGTCGTGGGCCTCCAACCTCGTCGCCG
>JBBILP010000160.1:0-3395 GCA_037444885.1 Actinomycetota bacterium
GGTCATTACGTCGAGCGGGTTGGTCACGCAAAGGACGATCGCTTCTGGCGACAGCGCGATGGCGCTCTCGACGACGCCTCGCACGATCTCGCTGTTGATCGCGAGAAGCTCTTCCCGAGTCATCCCCGGCTTGCGGGGCAGGCCGGCGGTGACCACCACGATGTCCGAACCTGCGGTCGAGGCGTAGTCGTTGGCGCCGCTGACCCGCACGCCGAAGCGCATCACCGATCGAGCGTGCATCATGTCGAGCGCTTTGCCCTGCGGCATGCCGTCGGCGATGTCCACCAGCACGACATCCGCGAGTGAGCTGGCGGCCAGCATGAAGGCGGCGGTCGCGCCGACGTGCCCGGCGCCTACGACGGTTACCTTCGGATACGTCATGCGACTCTCCTGAGACTCCCAATCGGGTGGACGGCCGAGGCCGTTGGCGCCCGCAGCCTATCGGATTCTAGCACGCCAGAAGGGGAAGAGCGGCGGGGCGCACGCACTACGCGGACGTCGTGTCCTTGCGCTTCTTCGAGCCGGCTCGCTTGGGCGCCCCTCGCTTCTTCGCGGCCTTCTCCGCCCGCTTCGCCTTCTCGGGGCATGAGGGGTCTATGCAGATCTTCCAGGGGCCTCGAGCCGAGCGCACAACCACCTTCGGCGCGCCGCAGCAGGTCTCGTCAGTCGTCTCGATTTCCCCCGACTGCGGCAGCGGGTACGACACGCCGCACGTCTCGTACTCGGTGCATCGCACGAAGCGCTTGCGCGTACGAGGCGACCGACGCACGATCAACCTACCATCGCGTCCATCGGTCACGCAGACGGGACACGGGCCTATGTCCAGCTCCGGTTCGTGATTCGTCGGGCACGCCGGGTCGAGGCAGATGACGCTGGGCTTCTGCCTGAACTGGATGACCTTGACCTGGGGCGTACCGCATTCGGGACAGGCCTCGGGGACGGGCTCGATCTTGCCCTGCGGAAGCGGGTAGGTCACGTCGCAGTCCGGCCACCCGGAGCAGCCCACGAACACGCCCTTCGTCTTCGCCGAGCGCCGCACGAGAAGGTCGTGCCCGGACTTCGGGCACACCCCGACCTTGGCGTCCGCGTCGGCTGCCTCTCGCAGCATCTCCCCGACCTCGGGCGCCTTGGGCAGGAGCACGTCCATCACCCCCGCGAGCAGTTCTCGTGTCCGCGTCGGCTGCCTCTCGCAGCATCTCCCCGACCTCGGGCGCCTTGGGCAGGAGCACGTCCATCACCCCCGCGAGCAGTTCTCGTGAGTGCCCGACTACCTCGTCGCGACTCGCTCTGCCCTCGGCGATCTCACTCATCTGCCCCTCGAGCTCGGCGGTCATGTCGGGACTCGTGATCCGCTCGGCGAAAGCGGAGAGCGCCTCGACGACCGCGATGCCGAGGCAAGTCGGCTCGATCGGATCGTCCTCCACGTAGTTGCGCTCGTAGAGCGTCTCTATGATGCTGTGGCGCGTCGCCTTCGTGCCCAGCCCGCGCTTCTCCATCTCCTGGATCAGCTTGCCCTGCCCGTAGCGAGCGGGCGGTTGGGTCTGCTTGGCCTCCGAGACCGCTCCAAGAAAGCGCGCTTCGGCGCCTTCGGCAAGCGGAGGCAGATGCTCTTCCTTCTTCAGACCGTACGGATAGATGGCGCGATAGCCCGGAGACACGGTCACATCCCCGCGAGCGACGAAGAGGCGGCCGTTCACGTCGAGCGTCACCTTCGTCGCCTCGATGACGGCTTCATCCGACAGCGTCGCAAGGAAGCGGCGCGACACCAGGTTGTACAGCTTCCACTGCTCGGGCTTGAGCGCGTCCGGATCGGCGGCGGCGGTCGGGTGGATCGGTGGATGGTCCGTCGTCTCTTTCGAGCCGCGCGTTGCATGGAGCTTCTCGGCCGAGAGGAGCTTCGTCTCGAGCCGCGCGTTGCATGGAGCTTCTCGGCCGAGAGGAGCTTCGTCACGTGCTCGGCGTAGGCGGGGACGTCTTTGAGCACCCGCGCCGTCGCGCGCAGGTCAAGGCTCGCCGGGTACACGGTGTTGTCAACGCGCGGGTACGAGATGAGTCCTTCCATGTACAGGGATTCGGCGATGTTCATCGTTCGCGCGGGAGATAGCCCCTCGGCGGCCGCGGCGGCCTGAAGCGCTGTGGTGTTGAGAGGCGTTGGCGGCTTGACGGTGCGGCGGTTCTTCGCGACTTCCGAGACCCTACCGACGGTGGCCTCCGCGACATCGTCGAGCACCGCCTGAGCTTCTTCGGCCGCCCCGAGGCGCTCGCGTTGGTACGAAGCGTCGAACTCCTCGTCGTCCGACGCGAAGCGCGCACGCACGACCCAGTAGTCTTCGGGCACGAACGCCTGGCGTTCCTTCTCCCGGTCCACTATCAGCTTCAGGGTCGGCGTCTGCACCCTACCGGCCGACCTCGGCCTGCCGACGCCGGCGAACTTGACCTTGGTGAGGTACCGCGTCAGCACCGCGCCCCAGATGAGGTCGATGTCCTGACGTGCCTCACCCGCGTGAGCGAGGGAATCGGACACCTCGCCGAGCTCGCGGAAGGCGCGCTCGATCTCGTCCTTGGTGATCGCCGAGAACCGCGCCCGGTACACGGGTACATCCGGGTTGGCCTCGCGGATGATGCCGCGGGCATCCGCGCCGATAAGTTCACCCTCGCGGTCGTAGTCGGTCGCGATGATGACCTCGGCGGCCTTCTTGGCGAGGGTCCGGAGCGACCTTATGATCTCCCGCTCGGAGGGGTGTTTCCCGACCGGAGCCCAAATGAGGTACGGGAGGGCGGAGAGCTTCCAGGTGGTGAGGTCGAGTCCGTCGCCGGAGAAGGGTTTCTTCACAGGCTTGGGCCAGGGGGGTTTCGGGAGGCTGTCGGGCACGCTGGCCGGCGAGCGAACATCTTCCTCCCACTCCACGGTCCACTCGTCGTCGTAGACGAGCCTGGAGGGGAAGTCCACGCCCAGGATGTGGCCCTTCAGACCGATGCTTACCCAGTCCTCGCCGTCGCGGCGGAAGCGGTAGACCGGTGTGTTGTAGACCTTGTCCGCCTCCGACTTGCCGACTGCGAGTATCTCGGCGATGCGACGGGCGGCGATGTTCTTCTCAGAGACGATCAGGCGCATGGGCACCCTTCGGATAGACCGGCACAACGATTCCGAAGTATATACCTCGCGAGGCCCTCACCCGTAAAGCGGGCGCTAGTGCTACAGGCCGATTTCACCGGCGCGCGCCTGCATGGCGCGAAGCGACAGCTCCAGGAACTCATCCCGCGACAGGCCGAGATCCTCGCACGTGGCCATCTGCTCCCGGCTCGCGCCCTTGGCGAAGGCCTTTTCTTTCCATCGCTTCTTGAGCGAGGAGACCTCCACCGCCGCGAGCGACCTATCGGGGCGCACGAGCGCC
>JBBILP010000161.1:0-3371 GCA_037444885.1 Actinomycetota bacterium
CTCCCTCGTTTCAATCGCATCCGGACCGACCGGCTGATAGAAGCTCGGCCAACCCGTCCCCGAGTCGAACTTCGCGCCGGAGAGGAAGAGCGGGTTGCCGCAGGCGGCGCAGTGATAGATACCGTCCTCGTGCAGATCCCAGAACTCGCCGGAAAACGGCGCCTCCGTGCCCGCCTCGCGCAATACCCGGAACTGCTCGGGCGAAAGGACACGTCGCCACTCTTCTTCGGTGCGCTCAGCTGGGTCCATCTCTGCTCCCTGTGGCCGCCTTGGCGTGAATCCTTGCACCGCTCGGGATGTGCCCTCCACCCCTTGGGATGCGCCCTGTGTCACTCGGCGCGCATCTTCTATCAGGTTGATTCCCCGGCTCTCGGCGTACACTGTTGGCAATTCGAAATCGCGGGGAAGTTGGGTCGATGGCAAGAACACGCGTACTCATCATGGGAGCCGCCGGACGCGACTTCCACAACTTCCAGACCGCCTACCGAGACGATCCGTCGGTGGAGGTCGTCGCCTTCACCGCCAACCAGATCCCCGGCATCGCCGACCGGCGCTTTCCGGCCGAGCTTTCCGGCCCTCGCTATCCCGAGGGCATTCCCATCTACTCCGAGGACGAACTGCCGCGACTCATTCGCGAACTCGATGTGGGTCTGGTGGTGTTCGCGTACAGCGACGTCTCGCACGAGGAGGTCATGCACCGTGCGTCGCTAGTCCTGGCCGAGGGCGCCGATTTCGCGCTGCTCGGGCCGGAGCGGACCATGCTTCCCGCCAGCGTTCCGGTCATCTCCGTGTGCGCGGTTCGCACAGGCGTCGGCAAGAGCGGGATCACCAAGCGTGTGTGGGCCGCGCTGCGTGACCGGGGTGTCTCGGCGGCGGTCATAAGACACCCGATGCCCTATCGCGATCTCGCCAGAATGGCCGTGGAGCGATATGCGTCGCGCGAGGATCTGGACCGCTATGGCTGCACCATAGAGGAGCGCGAGGAGTACGAGCACCTCATCGAACAAGGAATCGTCGTCTTCGCGGGCGTGGACTACCGAGAGATCGTGGACGTCGCGCAGGCGGAGTTCGACGCCATCGTCTGGGACGGCGGGAACAACGATCTCCCGTTCGTGCGCGCCGATCTGGAGATAGTCGCGGTGGACCCGCATCGCCCCGGCCACGAGCTCGCGTACCACCCGGGCGAGGCGAACTTCCGCCGAGCGCACGCGATCGTGATCACCAAGGTGGACACCGCCACGCCCTCAGATGTCGAGTTGGTCGCGAGAAACGCGG
This sequence comes from Actinomycetota bacterium, assembly GCA_037444885.1. Taxonomy (GTDB): domain Bacteria; phylum Actinomycetota; class Coriobacteriia; order Anaerosomatales; family JBBILP01; genus JBBILP01. The sequence continues at coordinate 1,276 of JBBILP010000161.1, forward strand.
CGGAAGTGAACCCAGGCGCCACCCTCATCCGCGTGATGTCGCGCATACATGCGGAAGATGGTGAGCGCATGCGAGGCGCACGGGCGCTCGTCATCGAGGACGGCCCGACTGTCACGCACGGCGGCATGCCATACGGCGCGGGCGCGCTTTCCGCTCGGGACCACGGCGCGAAGCTAGTGGATCCTCGGCCAGGGGCGCGGGGCTCGATACGCGCGGTGTTTGCCAGCTATCCGCACCTGACCGAGGTGTTGCCGGCCATAGGCTATTCGGCCGAGCAGCTATCCGAGCTCGAGGCGTCAATCCGAGCCACCGAGTGCGACGTCGTCGTGATCGCGACGCCCATCGACCTCGCACGGCTGATCGAGATCGACCGTCCGACCGTCCGCGTGACGTACCGCATCGAGGACGTGGGCCGACCGACGATCGACGAGGTAGTGGCGCGAGCGCTCGCTAGGTGAGTTCGTCGGCCAGCTGCTCTAGGAAGAGCCCGACGTCCGTGACCACGCCGATCGCCTGGAAGCTCCCCCTGTCCGCAAGCTTGGTGACGACCGCCGGGTTGATGTCGACGCACACCGTGTGGACGGACGCGGGCAGCATGTTCCCGGTTGCGATCGAGTGCAACATCGTCGAGAGCATGAGGCACGCGCCAGCGCGCTGACAGTAGGGACGCATCGCTCGCTGGGCTTCGACCATGTCCGTGATGACCTCGGGCAGCGGTCCGTCGTCGCGAATCGAGCCGGCCAGCACGAAGGGCGTTCCCGCACGCACGAGCGCGTGCATCAACCCGCTGGTGAGGACGTCGGCCTTCACGGCATGGGCGATCCCGCCGAGCAGCCGGACCGTGTTTATCGCGCGCAGATGGTGTTCGTGACCGCCGGGGACCGGAACGCCGGTTTCCAGCGACACGCCGAGAGAGGTACCGTACAGCGCGGCCTCGATGTCGTGCACCGCGACGGCGTTGCCTCCGAAGAGGACGTTCACGTACCCCGCCTCGATCAGCCGGGCCAGCTGCGGCGAGGCGCCTGTGTGCACCACCGCCGGGCCAACGACCGCGATGGTCGACTCCCCCCGCTCGCGCACTTCTCGCAGCAGCCTCGCGACCTCGGCCACTACCTGCGCCTTCGGCTTCTCCGAGGAGACCGCTGAGCCCATGAACTCGAAGGCTTGAGCGGCCCTTGCCCGTTCGATGGGCTTCACGCGCAGACCCTTGTGGCCTACGACGTACAACTCGCACTCGGCCACATCGCTCATGGGGATCGCCTCGGCTGTCAGGGCGTCTGAATCCACACGGATGCCGAGATCCATCTCCGGATTGGCTACTCGCACCCAGCGACCCGCGAGACGCACGGATGTCTCCAGGTTGGTGGTCGAGTAGAAGCCCTCGGGGAAGACGCCCTCGGCTGGAGCGGGTGAGACCTCGGCGTCCTCGGGGTGCAGCGGTACCGCCCCATGCTCCTGGATGACGGTGAGCAGGTCGCCGAGATGGCCCTCGTCACGCCCTCTGATGCGCAGTACGGCGTGGGACTTGTCCTCGTTGGTGCGCCCGACGTCGAACTCCAGCGTCTCGAACTCCCCGCCGAGAGCAACGATGTCGTCCATGATTCGCGACATGATGCCCGAGTCGATCAGATGTCCCTCGACGCGGACGTCCTCGTAGTGCGCGTGCGCCATCTCATCTCCCACCAACGAACGGAAGGGGCCGGGAGAATCATACGCCGCCGAAGCCGCGCGGACGAGCTTCGGGCTACTTCACGATCTTGTTGATGACCAGCTCGAGGATGTCCTCAGCGCCGGCCGCCTTCAGCTTCGGGATGAGCACGTTCACCGTGCCCTTGTCGGCAACGGTCGTCACTTCGTAGTCGTCGGAGCCGTACAGCTGGTTCACGGTCGGCTTCTTCATGGCGGGCAACTCCCCGATGACCGCCTCCAGTCTCTCGTGCGGGACGTTCATCGACAACAGGACGCGACCGCGCGCCTCGATGACGCCGAGCAGGAGGGTGCGCACCTCCTCGATCGCGCGCCGCTTCTCTGGGTTCTCCCAAGACTCGCGGTTTGCGAGCAGGCGGGTCGTGGACGTGAGGATCGTGTCCACGATG
>JBBILP010000162.1:0-3347 GCA_037444885.1 Actinomycetota bacterium
TCAGTACGTAGTCCTTATCGAACTTGGCTGTCATACGCGTCCTCCTTGGACTCAGCGTCTAGCGTCATATCCTCGGTCGGCGGTCGAAGACACCGCCGCGTTTCGATCGTAGTCGCGCAATGTTTCCGATGGGTTTCGTCGGTTGAATCTCTTGTGTGCGGCTGCCTCTAGTACGCGTAGAGCTTGCCGTACGGGCGATGGCTGACGGGGACGAGCTTCGTGAACGGCTTGCTCTCTACCTCGGCCAAGTCCATCCCGAGGGCTTCGCAGTAGTCCGCGAGCACGGGCCTGAGCTCGGCCATGTCCTCATCGGAGGCCTCGAAGACGCCGACCTCCCTGCCGCACTGCCACGGCTCGACCTCCCCGCGCAAGTAGATCGTGCCGCCATGCATACCTGTGCCCAGATACCCCCCGACCGCGGGACCCTCGAACTGGGAGTTCATATCCAGCAGCACCAGTAGTCCGCCCGCCATGTACTCGCCGAAGAAGTCGCGCGCCTTTCCACCGACCACCATGATGGGCACCAGGTTCTCGTACGCCTTCATGTGAATCCCGACGCGATACCCGACGTCGCCCTTCACGTACACTCGGCCCCCGCGCATCCCGTATCCGAGAACGTCGCCCGCGTCGCCGTGCACAATCACCTTCCCGGCGTTCATCGTGTTGCCGACGCCGTCCTGCGCGTTCCCGAACACCTCGACCGTCGGGCCGTCCATGAACATCGCCATGTCGTTGCCAGCGGTGCCGTGCACCTCGATGTGCACGCCGGGCGTCTTCAGGCCCGTGCCGATGTAGCGCTGGCCATTGACGTTGCGGAGCACGACGCGCTTGGCGCCCGACGCGATCGCCTCGCGCACCGCCTCGTTGAGCTGCTTGTAGTAGATCCCCTCCGAGTCGATCGTCGCGACCTCGCCCTCGACCGTCACGGACGGCGGCACCATGCGGTAGCCTTCTATCGGCCCGGTCTCGGTAGTCATCCGCATCTTCGCTCCCCTCGCCTAGAGCCCGGCGGGCTTGACGCCCAGGACCTTGCACGTCTGCTCGTCCAGCCCGATCGCACGCAGTCGCTCGCGGCTGCCTCGAAGCGACTCGACCGCGTTCACGCCCAGCGCGCCGAGAATCTCCTGCAGCTCATGACTCCACGCGTGCACCAGATTGACCAGGCGCTCGGCGCCCCACTCGGGGTCGATCCGCCGCGTGAGCTCGGCCTTCTGCGTCGTGATCCCCCACGAACAGCAGCCGGTGTGGCACCCCTGGCACAGGTGGCACCCGAGCGCCATGAGCGCGCCGCTTCCGATCGCCACGACGTCGGCGCCGAGAGCGATCGCCTTCGCGACATCGGCCGATGAGCGGATCGATCCGGCCGCCACGATCGAAGCCTGATTGCGGATACCCTCGTCGCGGAGGCGCTGATCGACGACCGCGACCGCGATCTCCACGGGTATGCCGATGTGGTCGCGAATGACCGTCGGCGCGGCCCCGGTCCCGCCCTTGAACCCGTCGAGGTACACGTAGTCGGCCCCCGCTCGGACGATGCCAGAGGCGATCGCGGCCACGTTGTGCACCGCGGCGATCTTCACGCCGACCGGCTTGTAGCCCGACGCCTCCTTGAGCGAGTAGATCAGCTGCCGCAAGTCCTCGATCGAGTAGATGTCGTGATGTGGCGCCGGAGAGATCGCGTCCGAGCCCTGCGGGATCATCCGCGTCGAGGAGACCTCCTTGTTGATCTTCTCGCCGGGAAGGTGCCCGCCGATGCCGGGCTTGGCGCCCTGCCCGATCTTGATCTCGATGGCCGCGCCACGATTGAGGTACTCGGGATTGACGCCGAAACGACCCGACGCGACCTGCACGATAACGTGGTCGGCATACGGGTAGAGGTCAGCGTGCAATCCGCCTTCCCCGGTGTTCATCAGCGTGCCGAGCCGAGTCGCCGCCATCGCGAGCGAGCGGTGCACGTTCAGCGAGACGGAGCCGTAGCTCATCGGCGAGAAGATGATCGGCGTCGCCAGCTCTATGTTGTTGCTCATGCCGGCGCCGTCCTTCAGACGGAAGCCGCCATCACCGTCGGATTCGACCTCCACCAGGTCGGGCTTTCGGCCGAGGTAGGTGCGCAGCTCCATCGGCTCTCGCAAAGGGTCGATCGAGGGGTTCGTCACCTGACACGCGTCCAGCACCAGGTGGTCGAAGATGCGCAGGTAGGGCTTATCGTTGCCCATGCCGGTCAGCAGCACGCCGCCTGTCTCGGCCTGGCGCCACAGCGCGCGCCGAAGGGACGGCGACCAGTTGTCGTTGTCGCGGTACGCCAAGCTGTTCTTCTCGATGGTTATGCAGTGGGCCGGGCAGAAGGTCACGCACCGATGGCACGCGCGGCACTTGGCGTCATCGGGCAGCGGGCGCTCGTTGAACGAGTACACTCCCCAACCACACTGCTGCACGCAGCGACCGCACTTGTGGCACTTGTCGTAGTCGATCTTGACCTTGAAGTCAGGCTGTATGTAGGTCGCTGGCATCTCTAGCTCACCTCGACGGTCTCGCAAGAAACCTCGGTGCCGGTCACGGCGCACGAGATCTCGGGAGCGGAAAGACGCAGGTCACCGTGAATCGGCCAGTCCATCCCTTGAACTCGGCCGAGCACCGGCTCCCCTGCCTTGGGCATCCATGTCTTGTCCAACTCGGGCATCACGGCTCGGATGGCGCTCTCTTCCGAGGCCACCATCAGGACCGCCCCCTTGCGGCCCGCAACCAGCGGACGGAGTTTGATGCGGTCATTGAGCGCGACCATGCCACCGTTGAACCCGAGGACGATCGCGAAGGGACCGTTCAGCATCCCCGGCCCGTAGACGGCTCGCAGCGAGCGCATGACGGCCTGCTCCTCGGCGGGCATGCGGTCGATCTCAGTCCAGAGCGGACTCGCGAGCGCCTTGCATGCGAGCGGGAGCGGGAGCTTGTGACGCCGCAGCATCAGGTCGAAGAGGTACGCTGCGACCTCGGTGTCCGTGCCGAGCGTGCACTTGTAGCCGAACTGCTCGAGGTAGCGGCTGTTGATGCCGTAGCTGGAGATCTCGCCGTTGTGGACGATCGCCCAGTCGAGGAGCGTGAACGGGTGCGCGCCTCCCCACCAGCCCGGGGTGTTCGTCGGGAACCGGTTGTGTCCGATCCACGTGTGCCCCTCGTACTCCTCGAGACGGAAGTAGTGCCCGATCTCCTCGGGGAAGCCGACGCCCTTGAACGCGCCCATGTTCTTGCCTGACGAGGCCACGAAGGCGCCGTCGACTGTCGAGTTGATGAGCATGACCGTATGCACGACGAAGTCCTCCGCCGAATGCTCGGCTTCCTCAAGCTTGTGC
>JBBILP010000163.1:0-3324 GCA_037444885.1 Actinomycetota bacterium
CACTTCGGGTGAGCTTGAGAGAAGAAGACATCGAGACGCTGCGGCGCGACTTTGAGGAAGCCCTCGCGCTGCCGCCCTCGAGACAGGGACGGTGACGGTTTAGTGCCAAGCATGAGAGTCCACGAACTAGCCAAAGAGTTCGGCATGTCGTCGAAGGAGCTCCTCGACCGGCTTGCCGACCTGAAGATACCCGCGAAGAACCACGCATCGACGCTGGTCGAAGCCTACGTGGACAAGATCCGCAAGGAGATGGCCGACGAGATCGCCGAGCGCCAGAAGGCGATGGAGGCCGAGCGCTCCAAGCGCGAGGTGCAGGAAGCCGCCAAGCGGGCGGCCGAGGAGGCCGCGCGTAAGGCCGCCGAGGAAGAGGAGCGCAAGGCGGAAGAGGCCGCCCGTAAGGCCGAAGACGAGGAGCGTCGCCGTCGCGAGACGGAAGAGACCGCTCGCAAGGCCGAGGAGGAGACCGCTCGCAAGGCCGAGGAGGAGCGTCACGCCGAAGCCGAGGCCGAGCGACTGCGCCTGGAGGCCGAAGAAGCGCTTCGCCTCGAGAAGGAAGAGGAAGATCGGTATCGCCGCATGGCGGTCGAGGCCGAGCAGGCCCGAGTGGCACGCGAGAAGGAGATCGTCGAGGAGGCCAAGCGTCACGCGACCGAAGTGGCCGCGCCCAAGGCGAAGAAGAAGGCGAAGAAGCCCTCGGGCAAGCATGAGGACGAGGCCGCAGAACCCGAGGAAGTCGCCCACGAGGCCGTTTCCGCCGATTCCGCCGTCACGGTCACCGAGGGGCTGACCGTAGGCGACCTCGCCGCTGCGCTCGACATCTCTCCGAATGAGATCATCAAGCGGCTGTTCATGCTCGGCAGTCCGCTCACCGTGAATCAAGCCATGACCCGAGAGATCATCGAGATCGTCGCGGACGACCTCGAGCGTGCCGTAGCCGTCATTTCCCCCGATGAGGAGGCCGGCGAGACCGTCGCCGACCGCGTCGAGGACCTGCGCACCAAGCCCCCGGTGGTCACGGTCATGGGCCACGTCGACCACGGAAAGACATCGCTGCTGGACGCGATCCGCTCGACAGGCGTCGCGGCCACCGAGGCCGGCGGCATCACGCAGCACATCGGCGCGTCCGTCGTGCATCGCAACGACCGCCAGATCACCTTCATCGACACCCCGGGGCACGAGGCGTTCACCGCCATGCGCGCCCGCGGCGCGAAGGTGACCGACGTCGCGGTGCTGGTCGTGGCGGCCGACGACGGCGTCATGCCGCAGACGGTCGAGGCCATCCACCACGCGAAGGCGGCCGGCGTGCCGATCATCGTGGCGGTCAACAAGATCGACAAAGACAACGCGAACCCCGACCGCGTGCGCCAGGAGCTCGTCGAGCACGAGGTCGTCGCCGAGGAATGGGGCGGCCAGAACATCTTCGCCGAGGTCTCGGCGAAGAAGCACGTCGGGATCGAGGAACTGCTCGAGATGATTCTGCTCGTCGCGGACATGCAGGAGCTCAAAGCCAACCCGAGCGCGCGCGCCAGCGGCGTGGTCATCGAGGCCAAGCTCGATAAGGGCCGAGGTCCTGTCGCCACGGTGCTCGTGCAGCGCGGCACACTCCGCGTGGGCGAGTCGGTCGTCGCTGGTACGAGCCACGGGCGCGTGCGCGCGCTAGTCGACCCGTACGGACAGACGGTCACGCAGGCGGTGCCCGGCGACCCGGTCGAGATCGTCGGTCTTTCCTCGGTGCCCTCGGCAAGCGACGAGTTCAAGGTCGTTGCCGACGAGCGTGCGGCGCGACAGATCGCCGAGGAGCGCGCGCTCAAGAAGCGCCTGCTCGCGCACGAGCGCAAGGTTCACGTGAGCCTGGACGACCTGTTCACGCGCATCTCGGAGGGCGAGCTCAAGGACCTTAACCTGGTGGTCAAGGCCGACGTGCAGGGCTCGATCGAGGCGCTGAAGGACGCGCTCGGCCAGATGGACCAGTCCGAGGTGCGCATCAACGTCATCCACTCGGCGGTGGGTGCTATCACCGAGACCGACGTCATGCTCGCCGATGCGTCGGACGCGATCATCATCGGATTCAACGTTCGGCCAGAGCCCAAGGCCAAGGCCGTCGCCGAGCAGGAACGCGTCGACGTGCGCCTCTACAAGGTCATCTACAAGGCCATCGAGGACATCAACGCCGCGCGCGTGGGCATGCTCGCTCCCGAGTACGTGGAGGAAGACACCGCGCGCGTGGAGGTGCGCGAGCTCTTCCGCGTGCCCAAGACCGGCGTGATCGCGGGATGCTACGTGCTCGAAGGCGAGATCACGCGCGACGACCAGGTGCGTGTCGTACGCGAGGGCACGGTCGTCTACGACGGCAAGCTGCACTCGCTGCGCCGCTTCAAAGACGATGTGAAGTCGGTGCGCTCGGGCTACGAGTGCGGCATCGGCATCTCGGATTTCCAGGACATCAAGGTGGGCGACATCATCGAGGCGTACAAGACGATCGAGGTCGCGCGCAAGGAGTAGCGCGCCATGAAGTCCACACCCCGAACCCGAAAGCTCAACGAGAGCCTTAAAGAGGCGGTCGCCGCCGTGCTGATCGAGGAGATCTCCGATCCTCGGCTGGCGCTCGTCACCGTGACGGGCGCAAACGTCAGCCCCGATATGCGGCTCGCCGACATCTACGTGACCGCGCACGGGGACTCAGAGCGCTACGCGGAGGTGCTCGAGGGGCTCAAGAGCGCCAATCGACGCATCCGGACGGGAGTGTCGCGCCGCGTCCGCATGAAGTACCTGCCCGAACTCCGCTTCCACATGGACGAGTCGGTGGACGAAGGCATGCGCATCTACGAGGCGCTTCGCAACGTGCCGCCGACGCTCGCCGAGGACGAGGACGCCGAGAGCGCCGAGGCGGCCGGCGGCGGCGAGCGGGGAGAGGACGCCGAGTGAGCGTGCCTTACCATCGCGCCACCGTCGAGCTGCGCAAGGCGTCGTCGGTCGCAGTCTGCGCGCACGTGCGGCCCGACGGCGACGCCATCGGCGCCACGCTCGGGCTCACACTCGCGCTGCGCGATGCGGGGATCTCGGCGGTGCCGACGCTCGCGGACGCCACGCCAGCACCGGGCACCTACGAGTTCCTGCCGGGATTCGGCCTGTACGTGCCCGCGTCCGAGCTCGAAGTGCCGGACGCCTTCGTCTCGCTCGACACCCCCAACCTCGACAGGCTCGGCGAGGCGCGCCGTCTGGCCGAGGGAGCGCGCGTGCTCATCGTGGTCGACCACCATCCCGACGCGCAGGAGTTCGGGAGCATCAACCTGCTGGATGCCGCCGCAGCTTCCACGTCGCAGA
>JBBILP010000164.1:0-3287 GCA_037444885.1 Actinomycetota bacterium
TGGCTGCCTACGAGAACCCGATCCCCGAGATTGAAGAGCCCGAGGACACGGAATGAACTCGGGGGGTGGCGGGCCGCGCGTGCTGGCCATCGCCGGCGGACCCCGTCGGCACGGCAACAGCGAGCAGCTCCTCGACGCGTGTATCGACGGCGCACGGCGTGCCGGAGCCGACGTCACGAAGGTCGTGGTCGCGACCTACGGCTTGAGCCCCTGCAGAGGCTGCAACGCCTGCTCGCTGACGGGCGAATGCGTCATCGCGGACCGGATGCGCGAGATATACCCGCTGATCGACTCGGCGGATGCCGTCGTTATCGGAAGCCCTGTCTTCTTCGCGACCGTGCCGGGCGTCCTCAAAGTCTTCTACGATCGCATGCAACCCTACTGGGCACGCAGGCACGTCCTCAAGGAGGAGCCGGGTCCGCGGCGTCCAGGTGCCTACCTGATGGCCCGAGGGGGCGGAGATCCGTTCGGCTTCGACGCGGCCGAGATGACAACGAGAAGCGTGTTTGCGGTGCTCGGAATAGATGTGGTTGGTGAAGTCAAAGTCGAGGGAGTCGACTCTCCGAGCGACATAGGTCGTCGGCCGGAGGCTCTGTCCGAGGCGAGAGATCTCGGCCTCACGATCGCGGATGTCGCACGGCCAGACGCCCCTGGAGATGTGACCTCCAAGGCGTGAGCGCGAACCGCGCTCGTGACGAACTGGGCGTTTGTGACGCTCCCGGGTATTCGTCTATAATCCGACTTCCGTTCGTCAACCAATCGTTGCCAACGAAAGGACCTGATGGAAACTGCGCCGGGGGGCCCGGCACGCTTCCTGAAGATCCAGCACATATTCGTAGCCGTGTGTTCACTACTAGCACTTGTCGTCGGTACCACTGGATTCGCGTGGGCCAACAAGGGGGTCAACGTCATCGTCGATGGCGAGTCCCTCTATGTGCAAACACGAGCTGACAGCGTCGCGGAGATGCTGGAAGGCGAAGGCATCCGAGTCGCTCACGGCGACCTCGTATCGCCGGCGCTAGACGAGCCGTTGCAGGACGGCGCGACCGTGCTCGTGCGCCACTCAGTCCCCGTGGTGCTCGCCTTCAGCGACAGGATCGTGAGACTCGATGTCATCGGAACAACGGTCGCCGAGGCACTGATCGCGGCAGGAGCCGACCCTGGAGACGGGATGGAGATATCCCCGTCGCTCGACACGGCGCTTACTCCAGGAATGCGAGTAGAGGCCACCGAGGTCTTCTTCCGCATCGTGCAGCAGGAGTGCGAGGTCCCGTTTGAAGTCGTGACGGTGCAAGACCCGACTCTCGACTACGGAGTCAGGCGCGTGAAGGTCGAAGGCGCAGTCGGCCGAGTCCTACGCATCTGGGAGGTGCCCGTGGTGGGCGAACGCGAAGGCCGCCGCGTGCTCAAGTCCGAAAGAGTCATCACTCCGGCGGTCGACGAAGTGGTGTCGGTGGGTACCAAGCGCGGCCCTAGGCTGCTCTCCGCTCGTGGCTCCCGCGAGGTTCCGCCGCCTCCGAAGGAAGGGCGCAGACTCCGGGTCACGGCCACCGCTTACGCTCCCGGAGTCGACGGTGTCGACAACTGGACGGCCACAGGCCGACGGGCGGGGTATGGCATCATCGCGGTCGATCCGCGGGTCATCCCACTGGGGACACGTATCTACGTTCCGGGCTACGGCTATGGCGTCGCTGCCGACACCGGGGGTGCCATCAAGGGCAATCGCATCGACCTGTGTTACGACACCGGCACCGAGGCTATCAACTGGGGTCGGCGGAGCGTCACGATCACGATCTTGCCGTAGCGGCAGGGCATGCCGTACTCCGCGCTAGCGAATCCCACATCGACACTCGCTGTCTTGAAGGCGCACGGCCTGTGGACGCGGCGGTCACTCGGCCAGCATTTTCTCATCGACGACAACATCGTGGGACGCATTCTCGCACTTGCCGGCTCGCTCGCCGATGTGCCTGTGTTGGAGGTCGGCCCCGGAATCGGCACGCTCACGCTCGCGCTGTGCGACGCGGCAGGTGCTGTCGTAGCGGTCGAGCGGGACGAGGCCCTGCTCCCGGTGCTGGCCGAGACGACCTCGGCTTGCTCGAACCTGAAGCTGGTGTCGGGAGATGCGATGCAGGTCGATGTGCCCTCGCTCTCCACTCAACTCGGCCCGCCGAGAGCCCTGGTCGCCAACCTCCCATACTCGGTAGCGGCTTCCGTGGTCTTACGCCTATTCGAGGAGATCCCGGACCTGGAAATGGCGACGGTAATGGTGCAGGCCGAGGTGGCCGACAGGATGGAGGCCCTACCGGGCACCAAAGAATACGGCGCGTACACGGTGAAGCTCGGGATCTACGCCGAGCCGACAGGGCGGTTCCGGGTCTCGCCCGCCTGCTTCTTGCCCCCTCCGAGGGTGGAATCGTCCGTGCTACGGCTCCAGCGGGTCAGCGAGGTGGCCCCCGACCTCTGCCGCGCGGTCTTCGGCGTGGTGAACGCGGCGTTCGCGCAACGCAGGAAGACGGTGCGGAATTCGTTGTCCGCGGGACTCAAACTGGAGATCGATGTGGTCGACAGAGCGCTGTCTCAAGCTGGAATCGACGGTTCTCGGCGCGCCGAGACGATATCTCAGCAGGAATATCGCGTACTTAGCATGGTATTTATGCAATATGGCCTCCTACCTTGAGTTTTCCCTCCTCTTCGCGTATACTCTGCCGAGCTAGGAGGGAGACTGCATGGAGCAGATGAACCAAACCGAGGTCGTCGGGCGTATTCGCGGCGACCTGGAGGCCCTCATGGGCAAGCGGATGCGCCTGAGGGCCAACATGGGTCGATCGAAGATCCTTGAGCGGGAAGGCACTTTGGAGCAGATACACCCGAGCCTGTTCGTGGTGAAGGTGGAAGAGAAGCGGAATCGCACGGCACGAGTGTCGTACAGCTACGTCGACGTGCTTACCGGCCAGGTCGAGCTGACCCATTGCGACAGCGGAGAGAACCTGATCCCCTGGCTGAACTAAGCGATACCAACTGTTGAGTGTCCGGGCGCGGGGGCCGTACCCCGCGCCCTGTTCATTGGCCATGTCGTTTGGGCAGCCCATGGAGGGGCGAAGATGAGGGGTGGCGTCAACAGAGTCGCGGCGCCAGCGAAGATCAACCTCTTCCTCGGCGTAGGGGCGCGTCGACCGGACGGCTACCATGACGTCACCACAGTCATCCACGCCTTGGAGTTCGGTGACGAGGTGTCGGTAGTCCCAGCGTCAACGCTCCGGTTCTCCTGCGATCCCCTTCCCGGCGTG
>JBBILP010000165.1:0-3255 GCA_037444885.1 Actinomycetota bacterium
GTTCATCCCACAGTATCAACGGCCGCATGTCGCGCGCGCACTCCCCGCACAGGCACTCCCCGACCTTGACCTCGTTCTCCATGAGATCCCTGCGCGTCTCCGCCGAGGTGTTGCGCTCGGCACGCAGGTGCAGGACTTCGTCCTGTCCGACGAGGCAGATGGTGCCGCCCTCAAGCCCGGTCGCCTCCAGTACCGCGTCGAGGATAGTCTCGAGCGTGCAGTCCAAGGAGTCGGTGGCGGTGACGGCGGTCATGACCTGGCGCAGGGCTTCGAGCTGATCGGGGACGCCGCTCGGCGCAGCGAGCGCGTTCCCCGTGAGGTGCGCCCAACTCTCGAACCACTTGGCAACGCTCGGCTGTTCGACCATGCGCCCCCCAAGATTGCCGGCCACCGAACAACACCGCTAATCCACCTTGTACAGCTGGCCGAAACGGACGGCAAGCTCCCGTTCGTCGGACGGTCGGACCGCAGAGTCGGCCGCGCCTCGCATGCCCGAAGAGCGGCGGGCAGCGTCCTCCGGTGACGCCCGATACGCACAGACGCCCCCGCCGCGATGGCAGGGGCGTCTTGTATGCGTACCAGGTGTGCGGGATGCCTACATCATGCCCATTCCGCCGCCGCCCATTCCGGCGGGCATGCCGGCGGGCTCCTTCTCGGGAATGTCGTTGACGGTGGTCTCGGTGATGAGAATTAGACCAGCGATCGACGCGGCGTTCTGCAGCGCCGAACGCGTGACTTTCACGGGGTCGATGACACCCATCTTGATGAGGTCGCCGTATTCCCCGGTGGAGGCGTTCAGGCCGTGGCCCTTCTTGCCCGCCGTCCTGACCTTCTCCACGACGACGGAGCCCTCGAAGCCCGCGTTGTCGGCGATCATGCGCATGGGCTCGTCCAGAGCCTTGCGGACGATCTTCGCGCCGATGGCCTCCTCCTCGTCGAGCTTCAACGCATCGATCGCGGACGCACCGTCGATGAGCGCTACGCCGCCGCCGGCGACTACGCCCTCTTCGACCGCGGCGCGCGTCGCCTGCAGCGCATCCTCGATCCGGTGCTTCTTCTCCTTGAGCTCGACCTCGGTCGCCGCACCGACCTTGATGACCGCGACGCCACCGGAGAGCTTGGCGAGACGCTCCTGGAGCTTCTCACGGTCGAAGTCCGAGTCGCTGTTCTCGATCTCGGCCTTGATCTGGTTGATGCGCGCCTTGATGTCTTCCTCGGAGCCCTTGCCACCGATGATCGTGGTGTTCTCCTTGGAGACCTTGACCTTCTCGGCACGACCGAGCATGTCGGTGGTCACGCCGTCGAGCTTGTAGCCGAGCTCCTCCGACACGACCTGCGCGCCGGTGACGATCGCGATGTCCTCGAGCATCCGCTTGCGGCGGTCGCCGAATCCGGGTGCCTTGACGGCAACGGATACGAACGTGCCGCGCAGCTTGTTGACGATCAGCGTCGCCAGCGCCTCGCCCTCGAGGTCCTCGGCGATGATCAGGAGCGGGCGACCTGCCTGCATGACCTTTTCGAGAACCGGGAGCAGGTCCTGGATGTTCCCGATCTTCTGGTTGGCCACCAGGATGAACGGGTCCTCCAGCACGGACTCCATGCGATCGGCGTCGGTGATCATGTACGGCGACACGTAGCCCTTGTCGAACTGCATGCCCTCAACGGTCTCGATGTCGATGCCGAAGGTCTGCGACTCCTCGACGGTGATGACACCGTCCTTGCCGACCTTCTCCATCGCCTCGGCGATCTTGTCGCCGATGGCGTCGTCCGCCGCCGAGATAGCGCCTACGTGCGCGATCTCGTCGCGGTCCTCGATGTCCTTCGCATCGCCCTTGATCGCGTCCACGACAGCGTCGACGGCCTTCTCCATGCCGCGCTTGATCGCGAGCGGGTTCGCGCCGGCGGCCACGTTGCGCAGCCCCTCGCGCACCATCATCTGCGCGAGCAGAGTCGCGGTGGTCGTGCCGTCGCCGGCGACGTCGTTCGTCTTGGTGGCGACTTCCTTGACCAGCTGCGCGCCCATGTTCTCCAGCGGATCTTCGAGCTCGATCTCCTTGGCGATGGTCACGCCGTCATTGGTGATGGTGGGAGCGCCGAACTTCTTCTCCAGGACCACGTAGCGACCTTTCGGCCCTAGCGTGACCTTCACCGCGTCGGCCAGCTTGTTGACGCCGGCCTCGAGGCTGCGACGAGCCTCTTCGTCGAAACGGATCTCCTTGGCCATGCTCGGTCTGTACCTCCTTCTGGTCTCTTTCGGGTAGCGCGCCGTCGCCTGATCGGCCGAAACGGCGCTAACTGGCTTGACTACTCGACGACCGCGATGATGTCGCGTTCCTCGAGGATCTTGTACTCGACACCATCGATCTTGACCTCGGTGCCCCCGTACTTGCCGAAGATGACCGTGTCGCCGACCTTCACGTCGACCGGAACGCGCGTCCCGTCATCCTGGCGCTTACCTTCGCCGACAGCCATGACCTCGCCGCGCTGCGGCTTCTCCTTGGCGGTGTCCGGGATGTACAGACCCGACTTGGTCTGCTCCTCGGCCTCGGCTGGCTTGACGATCACGCGATCGCCCAACGGCTTCAGATTCATTCCCTGCCCTCCTGTGTGATCGGTGCCTACAGAGACTCGCTTTGTCTTTCGAAGCTGGACCCGCACCGCGGGCCGAGGGGTTTCTACCCATTCGCGCCTCGAAGTCAACGTCTGCTAGCACTCAGAGCCAGAGAGTGCCAGCGGACGGCATTGTAATACTACGCAGACCGCGATTCAAGTGGTTCTGAACTGGCTTTTCTCCCGATGCATTGAGCGTGGCATGCTCAGATTCCACACGTCCGCGTGCACCGAGCGCGCTGCCGCTCCAGCCTAGATGGCGTCCAGCGGCCAGTCCGCGATGGGTTCCGCGCCGAGGCCGAGCGTATCGCCGCGACCCAACCTGTAGTAGGCGGCCGCGGCGATCATGGCCGCGTTGTCCGTGCATAGAGCGAACGACGGTACCGACACCCGCACCCCGCAATCCTGCATCGCAGCGGTCAGCGCGGCACGCAGCGCCGGATTCGCCGCCACTCCCCCAGCGAGGCAGAAGGTACCCGCTCCGGTCTCATGGATGGCCCGCGTGGCTTTGGCGACTTGCACGTCGATGATCGCTGCCTGGAAGGAGGCGGCGAGGTCCGGGAGATGGATGTCACGCCCGGCCTCACGCTCGTGCCGAATATGGTTGATGACCGCGGTCTTCAGCCCCGACAGTGAGAACTTGTA
>JBBILP010000166.1:0-3237 GCA_037444885.1 Actinomycetota bacterium
GCCCGTCTCGGAGACGGCTCTTGCGAACTCGATCACGCTCACCCCGGGCACCCTGACCGTCGATGTGGACGACTCGGTCTTCTTCGTTCACTGCCTCGGCCGTGAGTTCGCTGAGGACATCGCATCGCGCAAGCTCGATCACATGATCGCGAAGGTATTCGAGGAGGCGTGATATGGACGTCTTCTTCTGGGGGGTCGCGATATTCCTGCTAGTGAACGCGTTCATTTGCCTTTACCGAGCGTACCGAGGACCCACCACCGTCGACCGGATACTGGCCGTCAACATCGTCGGCACGAAGACCCTGGTGGTGCTCGTTCTTCTGGCGTTCGTGTTCGAGCGGGGGCTGTTCATCGACGTTGCCTTCGTATACGCGCTGCTCAACCTTGTCGTTACCCTTGCCGCCTCCAGGTACTTGGAGACGGGGCGTCTCGGAGAGGAGGTCCAGTCATGACCGTGCATCCGGTCGCGCTCGCGATCACGGTCGTATTCGCCGCGGTTGGGGCGTTCTTCTTCCTCGTCGGGACAGTCGGGATTCTGCGTCTGCCGGACTTCTACACCCGGACGCACGCGGCGACGAAGTGCGACACGCTCGGCGCCGGCTCCATCTTGGTCGCTCTCGCCGTCTACACCGGGTTCGAGCCCGACGCGTTCAAGATCCTGGCGATAGCGGCGTTCGTGTTTCTGACAAGCCCCACCGCGGGACACGCACTTGCCCGAGCGGCCTTCCGGACGAATCTCAAGCCCTGGATGGCGCACTCGAGGGACGGTGACGCCAAGTGATCCGAGTCTTCGACGTGTTGCTGTATAGCCTGCTGATCGCATGCGCCCTTGCCGTGATTCGCACAAAGGACCTCCTGGCCGCGGCGATCATCTTCTCGACCTACAGCCTGATCATGTGCCTCGTATGGCAGCTCAGAGGCGCGCCGGATGTGGCCATGACCGAGGCCGCGGTAGGCGCGGGCGTGACGACGGTGCTGTTCCTGGTGACGGTGTCTAGGACGACGAGGCGAGAGCGATGAGGCGAGTCATCGCCCTTGCCGTGCTGATTCTCGCGTCGGTGCCACTCATGTACGCGGTCGCCCAGTTGCCGCCGATCGGCTCTGTCCAGAACCCGACCTATACGCACGTAGTGCCCCGGTATCTCGCCGAGGGCCACGAGGAGGCCGGGGCCGAGAACATCGTGACCGCGGTGATCCTCAACTACCGAGGTTTCGACACGGACGGAGAAGTGACCGTCATCTTCACGGCTTTGATGTCAGTTTTCGCCGTCCTCCTCATGCCGCGACTCGCCGACAAGAAGCGCGAAGAAGGCTTGCCCGCCGTGCCGGTCAGCCCAGTGACCTACTTCGTCGTCCGTACACTCGCGCCGTTCATCGTCATGTTCGCGATCGCCAACATCGCGTACGGACATGCCGCGCCAGGCGGCGGCTTCCAAGGCGGCACCATCATCGGCGCTCTTCTTATCGCCACGAGTCTCGTCATGGGCAGCGAGCGAGTAGGCAGACTGCTGCCCGAGTCGATACGCCCGTGGCTGCAACCGGCGGCGGTGCTGATGTTCTCGATAGTCGGAATCGCCGGCATGTTTCTGCTCGGCGAGTACCTCTCGTACCCGGTTCACGGCCCCTACGTCTTCCTCCGGACGCCGTTCCTGACACTGATCGAGATCGGCATCGCGCTCGGCGGCGCGGCGATCGTGGCGAGCATCTTCTGGACGATGGAGGGGAGCGAGGGGTGAAGGCGCTCTGGGTGAACATCGACTACGTCGCCTCGGTCATCCTCTTCCTGATCGGGTTGTACGCGATCATGGCCAAGGACAACCTTGTCAAGAAGCTGATGGGGCTCAACATCATAGAGACCGCGGTGTTCGCGTTCGTGATGGCCAGCGGCATCGTTGACGGCGGAGACGCACCCATCCTCGGCGCTGGCGCCCGCCCCCCGTTCGCAAACCCCCTCCCGCAGGGGCTCATCCTCACCGGAATCGTGGTAGCTCTCAGCCATACAGCGCTCGCTCTCAGCCTGATCATCCGCATCTACGAGCAGTACGGGACCATCGAGTCGGACGACCTGTGGGGGGTGGAATGACGATGGCCGTCGGGCAATGGCCAGTGGTCTTGCTGATCACGCCCCTGATCGGGGCGGCACTCACCCCGATCATCGCTCGGAAGCGAACGGAGCTCGCGGGCTACTGGGCGCTGCTCGTCTTCACCATCGTCTCGGCCGCCGCCGCCGCCACGACCTACATCGTGGCCAAGGACGGTCCTTTCTCCTACTACATGGGCGGGTGGCCACCGCCCTTCGGCATCGAGATGCGGTTCGATGAGTTCTCGGCTGCGGCCGGTGTCATCTGCCTTGTGGGCTGGCTCTCCCTGCTGTACTCGCTGCCCTATGCGAAGCACGCGATCCCAGAGCGACGGATCCCCTACTTCTACGCGCTCGTTCTCCTCTGTCTGAGCGGCATGAATGGCTTCGTGGTGACAGGCGACGTCTTCAACCTCTTCGTGTTCCTAGAGATCGTGTCGCTCTCCGGATACGCGCTCGTCGCCATCACAGGCGAGCGTATAGCCGAGTTGGCGGCGTTCAAGTACCTACTGATAGGCGCCATCTCGTCGCTTTGCGTCCTGTTCGCGATCGGTCTCCTGTACGCGCTGACCGGCACCTTGAACATGGCCGACCTTGCGGCGAGACTTCCGGGTGTCCAACCCTTCCCGGCGGTGGTCGCGGCAGCGGCGTTCACCCTGGGCTTCGCCGTCAAGGCAGCGCTGTTTCCGGTGCACATCTGGTTGCCGGACGCCCATTCGATCGCTCCGAGTCCCGTGAGCGCGATACTCTCCGGGCTCGTTGTGAAGGTCGGAGTGCTCGGCATGTTGCGTGTCTTCCAGATCCTGTACGCCGCGCGGCTGTTCGACCTGCACGCACTGAACACCACCTTGATGTGGCTGGGTGCTATCTCGATCGTCGTGGGCGCTCTCTTCGCGATGGTGCAAGAGGACATCAAGATGATGCTCGCGTACTCCACGATCTCCAACATCGGCTACATCTTCATGGGGCTGGGCCTTGCGTCTCCGTACGGGATCATCGGGGCGGCCATTCACATCTTCAACCACGCGATCATCAAGGCCACCCTCTTCCTCGGGGCGGGCTCGATCATCCACCAGACCGGCTACCGCAACCTGACCGACCTTCGCGGGGTGGGCAAGGCGATGCCGTTCACATCCGCAGCCATCGCGATCGGCGCC
>JBBILP010000167.1:0-3175 GCA_037444885.1 Actinomycetota bacterium
CACCGTGGCTGCCGTCATTCTGGCCGGTGAGCGGATACTCGGGCTGGACGATTCCAAGCGCCTTGACCCCGACAGGCGCGCGGCACTCTGCGACAGCATCCTGCGGACGTGCGAATGCTACTCTGTAGGTCACGCACAGCCCGCTGAGATCGACACGCTCGGCATGACCCGCGCGCTTAGACTCGCGGCCGAGCGTGCGCTGTCAGGGATGGCGTCTACGGCACACCGGGTGTTCACCGATGGCCTTGGCCTAGGCCTGTGCGCGCATGAGGAAGTGCCTCTCGTCCGAGGCGATTCAACGGTCGCATGCATAGCCGCCGCTTCGATCGTCGCCAAGGTCACCCGTGACGCCATGATGCGACAGCTCGCCGAGGAGTTCCCCGGTTACGGACTCGACGGCAACAAGGGGTATTACACCGACGATCACCTCGCCGCGATTCGCGAGAACGGTCTTACCCCGATACACAGGCGCTCCTTCGCGCCCTGCTCCGACGCCCCAACGCTCTTCTAGCCGACAGAACCGCGAAAGCACCGAGCGGTAAGGTCCCGGTAAGCACCCCCGTGCATGCTGCGCACAGGAGGTGGTTCCCATGGACAGAGCTGAACTCGGACGAAGGGGCGAGGACGCGGCGGCCGCATACCTAGAACGCACGGGAATGACCGTCATCGAGCGCAACTGGCGCGCGGCGTGCGGCGAGATGGATCTCGTCGCGCTCGACGGCGAGGAACTCGTCCTTTGCGAAGTGAAGACGCGTCGAACCCCGGTCCGCGGCACCCCTGAGGAGGCCGTAGGTCCCGCAAAGCAGAAGCGCCTGGCGAAGCTTGCCGCCGCCTACCTGCAGCGGATGGGTGACCCGGACCAACAGGTGCGCTTCGATGTGATCGCCATACAGCTGCTATCACGGGATCGCGCTCTGCTGCGACACCACCGGCGAGCATTCCAGCTCGAGTCCGGGCACTAGAGCAGCTGCCCCAGTGCAAGCCTGCGTGATGACCTCGACGTTGCTTGGCGTCGAGGCGATTCCCGTAGAGGTCCAGGCCGACGTTTCGCCCGGCCTCCCGTCGTTCGCTATCGTCGGCCTCGGCGACGCGGCGGTGATGGAGGCGCGCGACCGAGTCAGAGCCGCGATGCGCGCCTCGGGATACGACTTCCCAGGAGGCCGAGTCGTGGTGAATCTAGCTCCGGCGCCCCTGCGCAAGCACGGCACGGGCTTCGACCTACCCATCGCGCTCTCGCTTCTCAAGGCGACTCGGCAGGTCGACGCTCGCCTTGGCGATGATGCGTCGGTCGTAGGGGAGTTGTCGCTGAGCGGCGCCGTCAGGCCCGTTCGGGGACTGCTCGCGCACGCCGTGGTCGCGCGGGCTCACGGGAGGGCACTCATAGGTCCCGGGACCGGAGCAAGCACACTGCCTCGGGCACTGGGCAGCCTTGTCTATCATCCAGTCGACGGGATAGCAGCTCTGCGCAAGCCGCCTCCGTGGTGTACCACGATCCACGCCGAACCCTCCGCGTCGACGACGCCACTCCGAGACCAAGCCCCCGACATCGCCGAGATCGTCGACCATCAAAGCGCGAAGAGAGCGCTCGAAATCGCGGCTTGCGGCGGGCACAACGTCCTTCTGGTCGGGCCGCCGGGGTCGGGCAAGACCATGCTCGCCCGAACTCTGCCGGGCATCCTTCCGCCCCTTTCGGACAACGATCGTCTGACCGCCGCCCTCATCCACTCCGTGGCGGGCCTCGACGAGAATGCGCTGCTCGGCGGCGTTCGGCCTTTTCTCGCCCCTCACCACACGTGCTCGCTCGCCGGTCTCATAGGAGGCGGCTCGCCGCTCATGCCCGGCGAGGTCAGCCTCGCGCATGGCGGAGTCCTGTTCCTCGATGAGTTCGCCGAGTTCGGCCCTGCCACCTTGCAGGCCCTGCGGCAACCCCTCGAAGACGGGGTGGTGTGCCTCGTGAGAGCCGACGGCCGAATCAGGTACCCCGCCGCCTTCGCGCTCGTGGCAGCGATGAACCCCTGCCCGTGCGGGTTTCTCGGAGACCCGCAGCGTCGGTGCACCTGCACCGAAGCGCAGGTCTCGCGGTATGCGGGCCGCATCGGTGGTCCGCTGATCGATCGTCTCGACATCTGCGTCCGCGTGGACCGAGTCCCGCCTGAGCGAATCGCGGCCTGCTGCGAGCCCGCTTCCGAGGATTCGGCACGCGTGGCTCGCCGGGTTGTCGAGGGGCGCAAGCGCGCGCTGGCCAGGGGGCAGTCGAATGCGACTCTCGCGGGAAAGCGACTCGCAGAGGCGTGCAACCTGGGCAGTGAAACCTCTCGGCTGCTCGCTGAAATCGCGCGCAGATGCACCCTTTCCGGCCGAGGGGTCACGCGACTCCTGCGCGTCGCGCGCACCATCGCCGATCTCAGCGACGAGCGGGACGTCGGCGACGACCACCTGCTGGAGGCGGCGAGCTATCGTGCCGGGGTGGGAGGGTGACCTGATGGAACGCTGGGTCCTCGAGATCGACGCGGACGAGTATCCCGCCCACTTGGCCGCAACGCCCGACCCGCCGCGCAGGCTGTACGGCATCGGGGACCCGGCCCTTCTGAGCCCAGGCTTGGCTGTGGTCGGGGCTCGCCGGTCTACGCCATACGGCCTTGGTTGTGCTCGGCGCTTCGCCGGGTGGGCGGCCTCAAGCGGGGTCGTCATCATCTCCGGCGCTGCCATCGGCTGCGACCAGGCCGCACACTCAGCGGCGCTCGATGCGGCAGGCGCTACCGTCGCGGTGCTGGGGTGCGGGGCGGACGTCGTCTATCCGTCCCGTGCACGGGCTCTTCTCGAACTGATAGCCCGCCACGGAGCGATCGTGTCGGAGGCGCCGTGGGGGAGCGCACCGTCCAAATGGTCGTTCGTCAGACGCAATCGGATCATCGCCGGGTTGGCGACCGCTGTCTTGGTGGTGGAGGCCGGCCTGCCGAGCGGCACGTTCTCGACTGCGGACTTCGCGCTGGATGCCGGGCGTGACGTGCTCGCCGTGCCGGGCTCCATACATGCGCCCGAATGCCGAGGCTCGAATCGCCTCATCCGCCAAGGCGCTACTCCCATCACGGACGTGGACGACTTGGCCTCAGCCTTGGGTACGCTGGTTCGCTCGATTCCGCCCACCCTAAGCACCTCGGGCGGTCCTTCTCTC
>JBBILP010000168.1:0-3134 GCA_037444885.1 Actinomycetota bacterium
CGCGGCCGTGGACAACGCGGACAACTGGGAGACCAGCCAGACCGTCGACGTCCGAGTGGACAAGACCGCTCCCGTCACCCTCTCGAACGTAGTCGGCCACTACGGGAGTGCCGCCACGATCACGCTCTCGCCCTCCGACGCGATGTCCGGAGTCAGCGACACCTTCTACCGCGTTGACTGGGGCGCTACCCAGAGCGGAACGACCGTTACGGTCTCCGCCACGGGCGACCATGTCGTGCACTTCTGGTCTGTGGACGCCGCGGGGAATGTGGAGAGCGCCAACGTCGCCCACTTCACGGTGCATATCACGGTGCCCGACACCGTCGCGCCCGTCAGCGAAGCCGCGGGGGTCCCTCAGGGATGGTCCTCCACCGACGTGACCGTGACGCTCTCGGCGACGGACACAGCGGGACCGGGAGAGACGCTCGCGGGTCTCGCGGGCATCCGGTACAGGGTCGGCGGAGGGACGGACGCGACGTACACGGCGCCGATCGTGGTGTCCGATGAGGGCACCAGTACCCTCGAGTTCGCGGCCGTGGACAACGCGGACAACTGGGAGACCAGCCAGACCGTCGACGTCCGAGTGGACAAGACGGCTCCCGTCACTCTCTCGAACGTGGTCGCTCACTACGGGAGTGTCGCGACGATCACGCTCTCGCCCTCCGACGCGATGTCCGGAGTCAGCGACACCTTCTACCGCGTTGACTGGGGCGCTACCCAGAGCGGAACGACCGTTACGGTCTCCGCCACGGGCGATCACATCATGCACTTCTGGTCTGTGGACGCCGCGGGGAATGTGGAGAGCGCCAAGGTCGCCCACTTCACGGTGCATACCACGTTCGAGATCGTCGCCGGCGGATCTCGCTTCGACACGGCGGTCGAAGCGTCGAAGATGGCGTATCCGGGCGGGGCGGGCACTGTCGTGATAGCGACGGCACGCAACTGGCCGGACGCGCTCGGCGGCTCAGCGCTCGCGGGCGTCGTGGGAGGGCCGCTCTTGCTCACGGATACATCCGACGTCCCCGCATCGGTGATCGCCGAGATCACTCGCCTTGGCGCGACCAAGGCGTATGTGCTCGGCGGAACGGCGGCCGTCAAGGCTGAGGCCGAGACAGAGCTGAAGACACTGCTCGGTGCGTCGAACGTGACCCGGATCGCCGGCGGCGGCAGGTACGAGACAGCGCGCTTGATCGCCGACGAGGTGATTCGCTTGCAGGGAGGCGCCTACGATGGAAACGCATTCGTGGCCACGGGTCTGAACTTCCCCGACGCCCTCGGTGCCTCTCCCACGGCGGCGGCCAAGGGTTGGCCGATACTCCTCGCGCCTCTGAACGGTATGCCCTCCGTTCCCACCCAGACGGTGAGCGTCAGAATCCTTGGGGGCACGAAAGCCGTCACGCCGACCACTGAGAACGGGTTGAAGAGCGCACTCGGCTCGTCGAACGTATCTCGTGTCGCTGGCGTAAGCCGATACGACACCGCCGCGAAGGCCGCCGACCTGGGCGTCGCGAACGGGCTTTCGTGGAGCGGCGTCGGCATAGCCACCGGGGAGTCGTTCCCGGACGCCATGTCTGGAGGAGCGATGCTCGGCAGGCTCGGGTCGGTGATGCTTCTCACGCCATCGAACACTTTGGACGTCAGTGCGCGGAACCGTCTGCTCGTCAATCGGAATGTCATCGGGTCGGTGCGCTACATCGGCGGAACCTCGGCGGTGTCGCAGTCGGTCCGTAACGCGATCCAAGCGCTTATGCACTAGGGGCCGGAAGCGCCGGACGCCCGTCGCAAGCAAGGAGCTTCCGGGCGGGGCGCAAGTGTCACGAGGGCGGGCCTTCCGGTCCGCCCTCGTGCGTCCATCTGCGCGGTCTTCATGGGCTACAATCCGAATCGTCCGTTCACCTCACGAGGGGAAGCCACCCCGTATGACCGAGTCACCCTCGCCCGCGTCCGGCCCCGCCACTCACGCTTCACTCACACCCGAGATGGCCGAGCAGCTCGCGATCGAACTCGGTCTGAAGCCCGCCGAGTACGCCAAGATGGCCGAGATCCTGGGCCGAACGCCCACTATCACAGAGATATACATGTACTCGCTCATGTGGTCCGAGCACTGCAGCTACAAGCACTCGCGCACTACCCTGCGGCTCTTCCCGACCGAGGGCGAGTTCGTCCTGCAGGGTCCGGGGGAGAACGCCGGGGTCATCTCGGTGGGAGATGGCTGGGCGGTGGCCTTCAAGATGGAGTCGCACAATCACCCCTCGGCCATCGAGCCGTACCAGGGCGCCGCGACGGGCGTCGGAGGAATCATCCGCGACATCTTCACGATGGGCGCGCGTCCCATCGCCTCGCTCGACAGCCTGAGGTTCGGGACACTCGACAAGCCTCGGCAGAGATACCTCTTTGAAGGCGCGGTCGCGGGCATCGGGGGGTACGGAAACTGCCTCGGCGTGCCGACCGTCGGCGGCGAGGTGTATTTCGAGGAGGCGTACGAGGGCAACTGCCTCATCAACGCGATGGCGATCGGCCTCATGCGCGAGGAGAACCTCACGCGCGCCGTCGCCGCCGGCCCGGGCAACCTCATCCTGCTGATCGGCTCGACGACGGGCCGAGACGGCATCGGAGGCGCGAGCGTTCTCGCCAGCCAAGAGTTCGATGAGAAGGCCGAGGAGAAGCGGCCGTCGGTGCAGGTAGGCGACCCGTTCGAGGAGAAGCTGCTCATCGAGGCGTGCCTGGAGCTGCTCGATTGCAAGCTGCTCGTGGCCCTCGGGGACCTCGGCGCGGCGGGGCTGACGTCCAGCGCGAGCGAAATGGCCTCGCGGGGCGGCGTCGGACTCGACATCGAGGTGACGAAGGTCCCTCAGCGCGAGGAGAACATGCGGGCCTTCGAGATCATGGTCTCCGAGTCGCAGGAGCGCATGCTCGCGGTGGTCGAGCCCGGCATGCTGGCCGAGGCCCAAGCGGTCTGCCAGAAGTGGGGCCTGCTCTCAACAGTGATCGGCCAGGTGACGGATACTGGTCGCTTCGTGGTCCGCGAGGGCGGAGAGGTCGTCGCCGACATGCCCGCCGCGACGCTTGCGCATGACGCGCCCGTCTACCACCCGGAGGCCAGACGCCCAGCCTATCTCGACGCGAAACACGCG
>JBBILP010000169.1:0-3108 GCA_037444885.1 Actinomycetota bacterium
GCGGCGATGCCCGCGGACGGAGTGTACGCTGGCGTCGTGCGCGCCGGTGCCGCAGAGTACCCCGCAGGCATCTCAGTGGGGGCGCCGCCCACGTTCCCGGAGGCGCGCGACCGGCTGGAGGCGCACCTGATCGGCTTTCGGGGGGACCTTTACGGCGAGCGCGTGACGATCGAGTTCGCGGAGAGACTGCGAGACCAGCGTGCCTTCGAGACGCCCGAGGGGCTCGCCGCCGCTATCAGGGAGGACCTCGCCGAGGCGAGGCGGCTGGCGGGGGAGTAGGCGTGGGGACGGGGGGCAAACGGCCCGATCACATTATGCGGACCCGCATAACCTGCGTGATGCGAGCAGATTGGCAGGTGTCGGCGGTGGCGGTAGTGTGATACACGGAAGCGCCGGGCCTTGCGCGTGGATTACACGGGTCCGGTGAAACAGGGGTTAGCCGCAGAGACGGGACGGGGGCTCTACATGAGGCGGAGTGCGCTCGCAGCCCTCATGGCAGTGTTGCTGTCACTGCCGCTCGTCGCTTGCTCGACCGACGGTCCCGCTCCAAGGGCCTACGACGTCACTCCCGGAACGTCGGGCTCCGTCGACGGCAAGACATATCAAACGGTGCTTCTGGGACCGGGTGAGACGCCGGTCGCGTCGGCTGACATCGCGCCCACCGTCTTTCGCGATGACTCGTCGATTCGACGAGCGCTCGAGACCTCGCTCCCCGCCGCGATCGCCTCCGGTCAGGATCCGCTCGGCAACCACCTCATCTTGGCGGTATCGATTGCCGGCGCTGCTGAGACCGATGACGGCGTCGACGTCTACGCTGACCTGTGGGAGGCCTGGTACTCCCTCGCCGGCTGGCAGCCCGTGGATGGCAGTGCGGCAATCTACCCGGCGAGGATTCGCCTCAAGCGC
The DNA here is from genome assembly GCA_037444885.1 of Actinomycetota bacterium. Lineage (GTDB taxonomy): Bacteria > Actinomycetota > Coriobacteriia > Anaerosomatales > JBBILP01 > JBBILP01. Next base: position 907 of record JBBILP010000169.1, read on the forward strand.
GCGGGCGATTCACTCCGCTTCGAGGGATTCGACATCCCAGAGGACGGCGAAGGGTACGGTGCGAGTCTCGATGAGATTCTGCCGCGCTGGGTGCGCGATCGTGTCGACAGCGACGTGACTCGCGAGCACATGCAGAAGGCGATATGGGCTGCTGCAGAAGACTGGGCAGCGGAACATGTCCCCGAAGACCTCTTCGTCGACCAAGTGAAGTCCACGGTCGCAGACCCCCACGGCCACCGACCGCCCTCTTCGCGCTACCACATGCTGGCGCCGCGCTACGTTGATTGCACGCTGACCGCAATCGCACCGCCGCCCAGCGACAGCTATCAGGCGGAGTTCGCGCAGGCCAGCGATGACGGACGGTTCCGCCTCCACCACTTGTTGTCCGGCGACGTCAAGGTCGCAGTCGAGGACACGAACAGCGGCACCTGGCACGCGCTCATCGCGCCTGGTGAACCCTTGGGAGCCGTCTCAGGAACTGTGGGCTTCGATCCCGCTTGGGTCGGACACACGCTCTTCATCGACTTCGACACCGTCGTCGACCCGTACCAGCCCACATCGACGCACTATGAAGTCGACTTCGACAGCATGCGCGTGGTTCGCGCGGTTCCGATGGGCCCATTGTCGTTCAACAAGCCGTTGCCGTAGACCGTCGTGTCCGTCTCGCGGCTAACCCGCGTTTCCAGCGGAAGCGCGCCTGAAGCGTAGAATCGGCTTGGAGGCGGAGCGAAGCGCGCTCCGCTGAAACGCAAGAACGTTGGACGAGGGCTACGTGACGGGGGTATCGACGGTGCAGTCTAGTGACGCGAGTGAGATTGTGCTTTTCAACCTGGAGCTGTTCTGGGTGCTCCAGGAGTTGGACGAGTTGGCTCGTCAAGGGGACGCGGCTGCGGTCGACGTTCTCACCAAGATCTACTCGGGGCGTCGCGTGCGATGGGAGGATGTTCATCCTCTCATGCGCCTTAAGACCACGCTTGTGCTCCTTGGCCCCGCAGTCGCGTACGTCTACAGGATGGACAACGCGCAGCTCAAGGCCATGGGGTTCGCCATTCGGCCCGAGCACGGTATCGTATTCCGTATCGACGGCACACCGTGCAAGCGGCCGACGCCCGCAAACGTGCTTCACACGCTACGCAACGCGCTAGCGCACCTCATGGACTTCGTGGCAGACGACAATCGCGAACCGTCGATTCGATTCGACGAGGGAGTGCTGCGTGCAGTGTCGACCCAACCACTTGGTGGGCGCGTATTCGAGGTCGTCTTCAATCACGACGCGGGATTCATCGAGTTCGTGCGAGATGTCTTCGTGCTCACCAGGAGGGCGACTAAGAACGCGCTCGGGGAATCATCGTAGCTGGCAGCCTCACCCAACCCGCGGCTCAACCTGACGCGCGTCGTCGGTTCTGGCTACACTGGCACCGAGGTTGCGCGCAGGTTAGCCGCAAAGACGTTAGCTTGGGCGCCGACAGGGGGCTGTCTTGGGGGATATCGTTAACTCCGCACTCGTGGCCGCCGCGGTATCCGCGGCCATCTCCCTAGTGATTGCCTGGATACAGCTGCGACAGGGTCTCGATTCGCAGCGCGCTCAGAGCCAGCTCGACATCAGCACCAAGTACGACCGAATGGTCGACTATCGCCTGCAGCATCCAGAAGTGCTGTCGCTGGCACGGCACTGGCGGCGGGAGTGCTGGGACGCCATCCATGACCAGAAGTCAGATGCGGACCGACAGTGGGCCTACTACTACGGCTACATCGAGCTGTGCGCCACCTACTGCAACGCCGTCCTGCACTCGAGGTCCAGGGGGTTCCTCGATCGCGACGTCTATGAATACGAGCACGAGCCTTTGATTCGCCTCCTGCTGGTGGAGCACTACCCGATCTTGTCGGAGATTGCTCGTCCGGACGGCTACGTCACGAAGTACCTCGTCAATCACATCCAGCAACTCCGCAAGAAGAATTGGGATTGGGAGCGCGAGCATCGTCGCTACATGGCGATTGCGCCCGACGCAGACCTAACCAGCGCTTCCTGCGGAAGCGCGCCTTCGGCGTAGAATCAGGCGGGAATGAGATGGGCGCGCTCCGCAGAAGCGCCCAACGTTAGCCACAGCGTAGTCTGTGGTACCATTGGTTGTACCCTAGGAGGTGCTTCCAATGAGTGCTTTGCCCGCCATCATCCCCATCTCGGATCTGCGGCAGGACGCA
>JBBILP010000170.1:0-3064 GCA_037444885.1 Actinomycetota bacterium
GGACGAAGATAGGACCCGGAATGTAGCGTTGTATGTTCTGGATGTCACGAACGAGCAGGTCGGGGTCGCGGAAAGCGATCTTGTCCCGACCGAAGTGCTTGCGGAAGGAGTACGCCGAGCCACCACACGTCGCACACATGTGCGAGCATCCTCGGCAGGTAAGCGAGGCGCAGACCGGATACTGCAGCCACTGCTTGAAGGGAACGAAGCCCATCATGTCGCGGTGCCGGATGACCGCGCGCATGTTGTAGCTGTAGTCGAGCTTGATGTCGTTCATGTCGCCGGGCACCCAGGACAGGTCGTTCACGACGACGGAGCCGTCCGATGTCTTGTAGGTGAGGTTGGGCACATCCCCCACGCTGCCCGAACCCTCCAATGCCCGAAGGAGGCGCAGCATCGGCTCCTCGGTGGAATCGCCGCGCAGAACGTAGTCCACGCAGGGGTACGCCGCGAGCTCCTCGTGGTAGTAGGACGCCGAAAGGCCGCCGAAGACCACGGGTGTGTCGGGGTGGTGCTTCTTGACCAAGCGCGCCAGCTCGATCGACCCGTGCGCATGCGGTAGCCAATGCAGATCGATCCCGAAGACCACCGGGTCCATCTCGCGAATAGCCCGTTCGACGTCGAAGCTGCGACGATTCAGCATAAGAACGGCGAGGTTGACGATGCGCACTCGATAACCGCGGCGCTCCAGGTACTCGGCTATGGTCGTGAAGCCGAGGGGATACATCTCGAAGATAGGTGTCGAGGGAACCATGTCCGACACGGGACCGAACATGATGGAGCTCTCACGGAAGTCGTACACGCTGGGCGCGTGCAGCAACACAAGATCGACTCGGGCCAAGAGCGATGTCCTCACATCTTGCCCTACCGCCCTCGACGCCGGCACGTCGAAACCTGACGGTAGCTCGCTTCCCAACTTTCGATGGCGACGGCGGATACCCTGCTAGCGACATGTGTACGGTGCCTCGTGCAGTGGTGTCCGCGCACCGGGCGGATGCTTGCGGCAGACCGACGCACATCGGGCGGGCGCTTGTGGCAGACCACCGCGCGCCCTCGTCCTCCGACCGCGTGCTACCTATGGCACATCGCGCATCGGAAGTTCGCCTTAGTGTGGCAACTGCGACACCAGGCTTGCCTTTCGGCCGAGGAATCCCGCCCGTGGTCCTGGCGCCAGGCGGGATAGTGCCCATCGCTGGGGAACTTGTTGCCGGGATGGCACTCGGTCGCGCACTCCCCGCGGCTGTGGCAGCGGCCGCAGAGTTCCTTGCGCTCGAACGCCGCGAGCGGTCCGTGCACTTCACCCATCTTGAAGTCCGCCGGGTGAGGCAGCTCCAGCCCGTGGCAGCGGTTGCAGCGCTCGACCGAATGGCAGCCTCGGCAGGTACGCACCGGCCCCAGTTGCACTCGCGGATAGTCGAGGATCGAAACCTCGCGTGCCCCGGTGATATCTCCGACATGACAGGTGGGGCACTTGGCGGAAGCCTTCGGGTCGACGCCGTGACAGCGCAGGCACAACTGCATGGAGGGGCGATCGTTCGGGCGGTCCGCCGGGCCATGACCGACGGACCCGTGGCAGTCTATGCACCTGAACCCGTGACCGTCGATGAAGTCCGCGTGAGCGACCCTTACGCGGTCGGCCGTCACCGTCTTCGACAGGTCGTCGTGACATCTGCGACACCCGGCCGAGGCGGGCCGCCTAGGCGACACGTCGCCCGTGCCGAAGGCCCTCACCGACACGTCCTGCAGCGTCTGGGCCGCCAGGGTGATCCTCCCGACGGGTCCTGGTTCGGCGTGGCATGACGCGCACGCGATGGTGTTGTGCGGTGCCGAGGCGACCCGCCCCGCCTCGACTACGTCGGCGTGACAGCGGAGGCACGTATCGCGCGTTGTAAGCCCCCCTACGGCACCCGCGAGCGCAAGGAGCAGTACCGCCACCCAGATGAACGTGAACGCCGTTCTCTCGCCGCGTGAGAGCTTCCGGCGAGCGCGCCTGGGGGCCGCTTCGCCGGGCTTGCGCTCGGCGCGCCCACCAGAGCGCACCAGATACAGACCAACGCCGGTGAGGAGGATGATGAGCACGAGCACGACCATGGCCAGCAGGACCGTCGCCGCGGTGAGGTTAGACGTCGGATTGCGAACGACGTCAAGAAGTTCGTCGAGCGGGACGCCGCGCAGCAGATCGCTCATCGGACCCCCAGTTCCCGCAGCCGTTCCGGCGAGATTCCGGGGTGCGTATGCATGAGATGACACTGCACGCAGTCATCCTCGGAGTGACATGAGTGGCACTTCTTCGGTATCTGTGACTTCTCCACCGAGCCGGAGTGCTCCGGCAGCCACTTCTTCGGGTGGGGCATCGGAAGGCCGTGACATCCGTCGCATAGCTGCTTGACGTGGCAGTTGGTGCACGCCGAGATGCCCTTGTCGATGACTGTCGTCCCGTGAGTCCGAGGCCAGCCCTTGCCGTGCGGCACGGGCAGGTGGCACTTGGAGCACTTCTGCCGATCGTGGCAGACCGCGCAGGTCTCGAGGTTCCCCATCCCGTGCGTCTGCTGCCAGTTCTTCCCGTGCGTCACCACCCATGCGTTCAAACGGTCTCTTCGCGTCGACTTGTCGACGTGGCATGCTTCGCAATCCTTGGTGGCCTCGTCCCCATCGTGACACCGAGAGCACGCGTCCATGGTGACGATCCTACCGGGCGCGACCAGGTCGTGGCCGGTGTCCGCGTGGCAGTCGGTGCACTCGGATGAACTCGCGAGGCAGGTCTCGTGGCTCATGCGGATTCCCGTACGCTCGACGACGCGCCGTAGGACCTCGGCATGACATCGGAGGCACGCAGAGCTCGAGATGTGCGCCTCCGCCGTGGATGCGTCCGCGAACGAGAAGACGTCCCCCACGTCGTCCAGAACGCGCAGCGCCCGCGCGGCGGCCGACGGCTCGGCGTGGCAGTCGTAACAGCCGAGTGTGGCATGCGCGTCCTTGCCGAGCGCTGTCTTGGCCTGCGAATGGCAGGAAGCGCAGGCTCGATCCGGACGAACGACCGACAGACTCATGCCGGCCCAGCCGA
>JBBILP010000171.1:0-3039 GCA_037444885.1 Actinomycetota bacterium
GGGCGCCGCTTCCAGCTAGCTATGGGGTGGGTAACGGGACTCGAACCCGCGACCTTCGGAGCCACAGTCCGACGCTCTAACCAACTGAGCTATACCCACCGTGAATCACCTGGCACGCCCGGAGGGATTCGAACCCCCGACCTAGAGATTAGAAGTCTCCCGCTCTATCCAACTGAGCTACGGGCGCTCATAGACGTCCCATCCGGCTCGTGCCGCTCACGTACGCTACCGGGGACGCCTCTCGGTTGTCAATGGAGCGGGCGACGGGGCTCGAACCCGCGACATTCAGCTTGGAAGGCTGACGCTCTACCAACTGAGCTACGCCCGCATCCTGGTCGGGCCGGCCGGATTCGAACCGGCGACCCCCTGCTCCCAAAGCAGGTGCGCTGCCAAACTGCGCTACGGCCCGACACCTAGTCGATCCCGGCCGCTACCTGCGCCAGGCTGTCCCGCGAAAGGGCACGGCCAAGTATATGTTCGCGCCTACCAGTCCGCAACGGGCTCGATCCACGCGCTGGTTCGGTGCCTTCGGCGCCTTCGGCACCTAGAGGGCCGACTCGATGAGAGCTAGGAACGAAGCGACCTGCCGACGGCCGTATAGCGGCTGCCGGTACTGCGCCCCCTGCGCGTAGGGCTTGCCCGGCTTGAAGCCCGCGGCCATGAGGAGGGCGCGTAGACGCTCGAGTTCGTCCTCCGAGGAGGTGACGAGACGGATCTCGTCACCCTTCTTGTACACCGCCCAGCCCTCTTTGACGCGGTCCGGGTTCTGGCGTCTTACGTAGCCGTTGCGGCGGAAGACCTCAGCGAGCTGCCGGGCGACCTGGGCTTGCGAGTCCATCGCGCTCCTTCAGCAGTGCGCCGAACGGTTTGCAGTTGAGCGGCGAACGAAGTGAGGCCGCTCGAACCGCTGGTTAGCTCTCCAGCCACTCATCTGTCACCCGGCGGTACTCCTCCATGAACTCGGTACGGCCTGACAACCTCGGATCAGCGAGAAGCTCGTAGGCGCGGTTGAACGCGGCAGCGAGCTCTCCGCGAGTGAGCTCAGCGCAGAACACGCTGAAGAAGTCCGACAGGTCGACCACCGCGAGATCGAACGACAGATCATCAACGAAGTCGAGGAGGCGCGATGCTGGATGGAGATCAGTGTCGGAGCGTACACCGGCCGCGAGGATGACGTACCGCGCCAGCTTGGCTTCTGAGGCCTTCGACTGGAAGTCCGACAGCCGGTTCTTCCAGTCGTCGCGCACGGTAACCTCGTATGCTGCGACAAGGTCGTAGTCGCGGTATTCCTCAATGTCCCCGCTGGTGCCGTCGAACTTGTCAGACGCGTGCGGGTGATGCGTGACGACGCGATTCCCGAATCGGCGACGATGGATTTCAAGGAACGCGGCCACGAGGAACTGCTGCACGTGCCCCTCTGAGCGGACTGCCAGCAGTTGTTCGCACAGCAGCAGGCTCCGTGCATACGACATGTAGGTTGAAGGAAGCGGGGGGAGGGCCTGTGGTATCTGACGAGATGCGTGAAGCCGCCACGCCACGTGATTGAGCAGCGCGACGCGCTGATGTTTGCTGAGGGCGCGGAGTCCCTTCAGGAACGGAGCGAACCGGGCATCGCGCGACAGGTTGAACTGCTTGACGGCTCCCTTCCAGCCAAGATTCTCGCCGAACGCGGTGATGCTCTTATGAAAGGTGACGTGCCGCTGAGTGAGTTCGTCCGCCAGGCGCTTGTCACCGTACTTCCCGCGCACGCCGGTGGGTACGGTGCGGAAGTCCCACTTCGCATCGATGACAGCGTAGGCAACGAGGAATGCGCAAGCCAAGCGCACGCTTCCACCCTGCGCCTCTACGTGATCATCGAACAGCGACCTGATGGCACTGGCAGCGGGCTCTCCTAGTGAGTCGCCGGCGGCAAGCCGGTCCACCAGCCCCAGGAGCAGGTCTACCGCCTGCTCCACGCACTTGTTCCTCATATCGCCAGCTCGTACTGGATGGCAGGAACACAGGGGGCCAGGGTTGCCGAGACCATGCCGCTCAACTGCATGAGAACGGACGACCCCAAGACGAAGCCCAGATCTGGTGGCACCGCGTCTCCCACCTGCGTGTACTGCGACGATCGGGTTCCTGCGAAGGCCAGCTCCTGAGGAAACGTCTGTACCATCGAGCATTCCTCTACGCTGAGGCGGCGAGCTCCCGGAACCGTTCCCTCGCGCGGCACCCCTCCAGCCGCAAGGTGGGCATGGTACTCCGGTGCGATACCAAGTGTGTCAATCCAGTGTGTCTTGTAGCCGCCCGACGAGGCCAGAATCGTGTGGCAGGGGCCTTCGGGGTCCAAGGGGCGGCCCCCGCCGTTGTAGATGTGGCCAGCGTACGGGCTGCGCCGCAGGTCGGGATTCCGAGCGTACTTGACGGGACACGATGGTGCTTCGCCGACCGGGTCAGGACCAAGCACGCCCAGAGCCGACACGTGAGGCGACTGCGACTTGGTACCGTGCGTTGGCGCTGGGAACAGGAGCGGCTCTATTCGCGAGCCGAGGACAACTAGGCGCCTCCGCTTCTGGGGAACGCCGTAGTCTGCGGCGTTCAGGACGGCCCAGTTCAAGTAATAGCCGCATGCAGCTAGTCGGGCGAGGACTGAGTCGAAGTAGGGGCGAGTCCGCTTCATCAAGAGACCCGGGACGTTCTCCATCAGGAACGCCGAAGGACTCACCTCCCGTAGGCAGCGAATGAATTCAGGAATCATGTCCCGGGAGTCGCTGTTGGCGCGCCGCAGGCCGCCGATTGAAAAGGGTTGGCAAGGGGGACCGCCGACCACCATGTCCACTACGCCCTTGAACCGTTCGAACGAGACTCCACGAACGTCCTCGTTGAAGTGCACTGCGTCCGGTTCGTGGCGGCAGTACGTCTCCATAGCGTCTCGACTTATCTCGACGCAGGCCGCTACGTCGAAGCCAGCTCGCTTCAGCCCGAGCGAGAGACCACCGGCACCTGAGAAGAGATCGATTGTGCGCATGATGCCACTCCGGACGTTGTTGCTCTCAT
>JBBILP010000172.1:0-3027 GCA_037444885.1 Actinomycetota bacterium
CGGGGTTCGCACGAGATGTGCGCAGTATGATCGCCTTGTCGTTGCGAATGTGGGACACCTCGTCCGGCCCGAGACAGATGTAGTGCTCCCCCTCGATGAGCGGTGATTCGGCCGAGAAACGCTCGAGATTCTCGTACCCGTCCAGGAACCCGACGACTTCGACGCCCGCGTTCGCGAAGTTCAGTACGGCCGCGGAAATGACCGCATTGGCGGAGGGGGCCGGCCCTCCCGAGAACAGCATTCCCACTCGCTTGATATCCCGACTCGGGGTCATCTGCCCCTCCCCTACGCAATCTCTCGCCATCGCTCCCGTTGGACACCTGGGTCCGCGCGCTCCCTGCGAACGCCTACTCGGCCCCGGATACAACGCCCGTCTTGCGGATACGTCCGCACCGCTCGGCCACCAGCTCATCGGGGCTCAGGCCGCACACCTCGCCCAGCGCGGCGTCAATGGCAGAGCGGACGCCCTCGTAGACGGAGCCGGGGTCGGAGTGGGCTCCGCCGAGCGGCTCTGCCACGATCTCGTCGGCGATTCCGAGTCTTACCAGGTCAGATGCGGTAAGGCACAGCGAACCGGCCACGTCGGCGGCGCGCCCCGCGTCCTTGTGGACGATAGACGCGCAGGCTTCCGGACTGCTTACCGAGTAGTACGCGTTCTCAAGCATGATCACCCTGTCACCATACCCGATGGCCAGAGCACCCCCCGAGCCTCCCTCGCCGATGCCGACGACCACCACCGGCGTGCGCAGCTCGGCCAGGGTGGCGAGACACTCCGCGATCGCCCACGCCTGACCGCGTTCCTCGGCCTCAAGACCGGGGTAGGCGCCCGCCGTGTCCAGGAATGTCACCAGCGGCAGGTGGAACTTCTCGGCGAGCTTCATCATCCGCATCGCCTTTCGGAAGCCCTCCGGATGCGGACTGCCGAAGTTGCGTCTGATGTTCTCCTTCGTGTCCTTTCCCTTGCGATGCCCGATGACCGCGCAACGCCTGTCGCCAAACGTGGCCAATCCGGCGAAGATCGCCTCGTCGTCGCCGAACAGTCGGTCTCCGTGGAGCTCGATCACGTCGCTGAAGACGTTCTCGAGGAAGTCCTGCGTTTTCGGACGTTCGGGATGGCGGCTGATCTGCACGCGCTCCCACGGCGAGAGATTCGTGTACGTCTCCCTGCGGAGCTTCTCGACATCCGCCACGAGGAGTGCGATCTCTTCGGCGATCTCCGGCTGACCCACGAGATCGAGGCGCTTGAGTTCGCCGAGCTTGGCCTCGAGCGCGACCAGCTCGCGCTCGAACTCCATCACGTGTCGCCTCATGCGCGACCGTCCCCGGGATCCGCGGCTAGATACCCGAGAAGGAGCGTCACCGTGTCGCGGATCTCGGCCCGTGGCACCACTAGGTCCACCATCCCGTGCTCCAGGAGGAACTCGGCGGACTGGAAGCCCTTCGGGACCCGCTGACGGATCGTCTGCTCGATCACGCGCGGCCCCGCGAAGCCCACGAGGGCCCCCGGCTCGGCCAGAATGACGTCAGCCAGCGTGGCGAAAGACGCCGTGACCCCCCCGAGCGTGGGATTGCCGAGGATGGACACGTACGGCAGACCGGCGCTGGCCAGCCTCTCGACGGCAGCGGCGGTCTTGGCCATCTGCATGAGCGAGAGCATGCCCTCTTGCATGCGGGCGCCACCGGAAGCGGTCCACAGGACGACCGAACGCTCCTCGGCGATCGCCATCTCGAACAGTCGGGTTACCTTCTCTCCGACGACCGAGCCCATGGAGGCGCCGATGAAACGGAAGTCCATCGCGCCCACCGCGCATCTGTGCTCGTCGATGGCCGCGCGCGCCGTCACGATAGCCTCCGGGAGTTCGCTTTTCGCGCGTGCGGCCTGAAGGCTCTCCTCGTAGGTCTTGGCGGCGACGAACCCGAGGGGATCCGCCGAAGTCATGGCGGTGTCGATCTCATCGAGGGTGCCCTCATCGACGAGGAGCTGGAGACGCTCCCGCGCGGGCATCTCGAAGTGGAACCCGCAGTACTTGCACACCTGCGCGTTGTTGTCGAGTTCACCCTGGTAGACGATGTGTTTGCATGACTCGCACTTGACCCATACGCCATCTGGGACGTCCGGTCTGTCGCCGACCGGAGTCGTCGGCGTGTAGCGTCGCTCGTCGCGAGCCCTGAACCACTCGGATATCGTCATGGTCCTCGTTCTTGGCAGGGGACCTTGCTCGGCCATCAAGCCACGGCACCGCCGCTATTGGTCCGGCGGTGCCGCGCGGTGCACATCATGGTATCGTCCAGCCCTTCGGGACTCCACCCCCTTGCCGGGACTCCCCGACGAGCGGCAGCGTGCTCGGCTAGACGGAGAAATCCTCAGCGCCCTCGAAGACACGAACGGCTGTGTCCACGTCCGCGTCCCCGAGCGTGATCGCCGAGATCGCCTTCGTGAGGCGAACGGCCTCGGCCAGGTCGCGCTGGTGGATGTTGCGACCCGTCGCGTTTCCGATCGCCCCGCCGACGTGGATCTGGTCCCAGAGCTGCGAGAGGAACGTGCGCGCGTCGACGGTCGAGCCGCCCGCGCACACAAGACCGGTCCGCCCAGCGGCCGAGGAAGCCTCTTTCAGCAGTTCGGCCGAGCTCATATCGTCCGTGCCCTTTGGCGGATTGACCTTCACGAAGTCCGCACCGAGACAGAGGCCGGTCCCAGCGGCGCCCGCGATCAGGTGCGCGTCCTTCTCGTTCGCCACCGCCTTGCCGCGAGGGTACATCCACAGCACCACGATTAGACCGACCGAGTGGGCGTCGGCGATGAGCTGCCCCGCCTCGGTCATCATCTGCGCCTCGTACTCGGAGCCGATGTATATCGTGTAGCCCACGCCCACAACGTTGACCCCGTTGTCGCGCAGGTCGAGAGCGGTCTGGATGTCGTAGAGCTGAGGGCTGTACGGATCCTCCTGCGAGGACTTCACGAGATGGGTCTTCGAGTTGATCTTGACCAGGTAGTTGATGTCCGGGTAATCGGCCGCATACTGCGCG
>JBBILP010000173.1:0-3005 GCA_037444885.1 Actinomycetota bacterium
TCCCGCCTTCCTTCGCGGCACCGTCGAGGAGAGATCGAGCGCGCGCTTCAAGCGGATGCGCGCGGCCCGGGAGCGGAAGGAGTCCGACGAGGACGCTCGGCTACTCTACGTCGCGTGCACGCGCGCTGAGGAGGTGTTGCTCCTGTCCGCCGCCACGGGGGCGAAGTGCGAAAGATCGATGGCGCGCAGGCTCGACCTGGCCATTCGGGAGGCCGCGGACAAGGGCGGAACCGCGCCGGTCGAGGTGATGAGGCTCTCTGCCGAGAAGGCGCTCGCGCTCGCCGGGGCCGAGTCGGCTCAGAGCGCAGGGGGCGCGGCAGGCGAGGAGACTCCCGTTGACGCGCCAGGGGCGATCCCGGAGAGGGCCGCCGCGCCCGATAGACCGATAGCTTCGCCAGGGCGTGTGTCGTACTCGGACCTCGCGGCGCATCAGCAGTGTCCGCGGCGCTATCTCCTGGAGCGGGTGTGGCGCATCGGGACGTGCGAGGAAACCGCCGACGACATATCACCCATGCGCCTGGGAACGGCGATCCACGCGGCGATGCGCGTAGCGCTCGCCGAGCGCGCTTGCCCCAGCCGCGAGCGACTGGAGGGGATTGCCCGATGCCACGGCCTGTCGAGTTCCGCCGCACCCGAACTACGGAGCGCGGTCACCGCGTTCACAGACTCCGAGCTGGGCGCACGCGCGCTTGCGTCCAAGTGCATCCTCACGGAAGTACCCGTAGCCGTCAGGACCGAGAGTGCGCTCTTCGTGGGGACCATCGACCTGCTTGCCTGGGAGGGCGACCGAGCGCTCGTGGTCGACCACAAGTCGGGCGAAATGGCGGAGGACGGCGCTGACAGGCGCCTACTTCAAGCGGAGTGCTATGCGTGGCCGTTGCTGCGAGGGGGCGCCTCGGTCGTAGATGTGGTATTCGCATCGGTCGCGGGAGGAGAGGCGTCGGGGCCGCGAACGGAAACGTACACGTTCACGTGCGCGGAACGAGGGCGGATAGAGGCGCGGCTGACAGCGTCGATCGAGGCTGTGTGCGCGGAACGGGCTTTCGATCCCACTCCTTCGCGCGAGGTGTGTTCGGGCTGCGCCGCGGCCCCCGGCGTGTGTACGTCGGCCGAGGTCACCCTGAGGGGGCGCTCTGGCGAAGCTGGCCGCAGGCGGCGCTGATGTCCGAGCCCCGCTCGCGACGCACGGACGTTTCGATTCCCGCCTCGGCGAGCTCGCGTTCGAACGCTCTGAGTCGCTCGGCGGATGCCCTGGCGACCGCCACGCCCTCGGCTGGGTTCAGATGGATGAGGTTGACATGGCAGAGGAGCCCCTGGCAGAAGGCGACAAGCGCGGCCAACTCAACGGGGGAGTCGTTGATGTCGGCGATCAGCGCGTACTCAAGGCTCGGTCTGCGCCCGGTGCGATCGACGTAGGCGCCCAAGGCTGCCTTCAGGTCCGAGAGGGGATACGCCGCCATGGCCGGCATCAGGCGATCGCGGGTCGACTGGATCGCCGAGTGCAGCGACACGGCGAGCGTGAACTGCTCGGGCTCCTCGGCGAACCTGCGTAGCCCGGGCACGATGCCGCACGTCGATACGGTGAGGTGCCGCGCGCCGATGCCGAGTGCGTCCTCGTCGTTCAGCAGCCTGAGCGCGCCGAGGGTTGCGTCGTAGTTGGCGAAGGGCTCTCCCTGGCCCATCGCGACGGCGTTGGACACGCGGCGACCGAAATCCGCCCCGACCTCGGCTACCTGGTCCACCATCTCGCCGACAGAGAGGTTGCGCACGAAGCCTCCGACGCCGGTAGCGCAGAACAAACACCCCATCGCGCAGCCGGCCTGTGTGGAGTAGCAGACTGTCAAGCGCCCGCGAGCGCCGGGCATACCCACGCTCTCCACGGTGGCGCCGTCGGTCAGACGGAAGAGGTACTTGCGTGTCGCGTCACGCGACGCCTCACAGACCTCTGTGTGCAGCCGGCCGATCGTGAAGCGGTCGTCAAGCGCGCCACGCAGAGGGCGGGGCAGGTCGGTCATCTCGTCGAAGCCGCGGATGCGCCGTTGGTAGAGCCATCGCAGCACCTGCTCGGTGCGATACGATGGCTCCCCAAGTTCGGCGAGCGCTGCCGCCAGACCCTTGCGGTCGAGCGCCTTTATGTCGGACGGCGCCTCGGCGTCGGCAGGCCCAGGGCGCCTACTTCTCAAGAGACTCCAGTGCCTTGGCGTACTCGTCGCGGTGTGCGTTCTCGAAACGACCCACCGAGCGGAAGTAGAAGGCGATCTCCGGCAACCCTTCCTCTTCGGCTACGTCGGCGAACGCCGGATACATCTCCGTGTACTCGTAGAGCTCACCGGCCGCAGCGGCCTTGAGGTTCTCGGCTGTGGTGCCTGCCGCGCCCATGTACGCGATGTGCCCGTGAGCGTGTGCGGTCTCCTCGGCGGCGGCGCGATCGAACGCCGCGGCTGCCTCGTGCGCTCCCTCAAGTCGCGCGATACGCGCGAACAGAGTGTAGCGGCGATTGGCCTGCGATTCGCCGGCGAGTGCCGCCTTCAGGTTCTCGAGGGTCTTCGTGCCGGTCAGATCGCCAGATCCGGCGTACTCCACGAACATGCTCTGCGGGGCTCCACACACAGGGCAGTGCTCGGGCGCCGGGCCGATATGGAAGTAGCCACAGCCCTTGCAGCGGAACATCTCCACCATCGTCTCTCCTCTCGTCGCAGGGTCCGAATGTCGCGCTGTGCCACGCGACAGCTCCTTGAGTATTCCCGTTCGCGTGCCCTTCGCGCATCCGGAATGGTCTTAGGGGCTTGCGCGTCGACGACGATCGGCGCCGTTTCCGCGGTCGGCGGAGAGGGCCTTTGCGAAGGAGATTCGCTCGGAGCGGGGAATACGATACCGTGAACCGCGGGCAGCGCGCGAGCCGGCCGAGGGGCCGGGGCCACTTCGCTCCCGTGAACGGTCGACCCTGTCCGAGGGGTGATGCGAATGAGACTTACCTGCAAGCTAGCTACTCTCGCAAGTGCGCT
>JBBILP010000174.1:0-2983 GCA_037444885.1 Actinomycetota bacterium
GGACCAGCGTAGCTCGGCGGCGGCGCGCTCGGGGCGCCGTGCCCAGGAGCGGGTTGCGTCTGTCCCCGCGCGGAGCCGAATTCCCCGGGCTCCGGCATAGCGCCGGGTCCCATGTCCTCAGAAGCCATGACCGCCTCCCCGTAGTCATTCGCGCCGGTGCCGGCGGACGCATACTCCCGACCCGCATCGCTCTCCGCACCCTCGGGCACTGCCGCCCACATCACGATGTAGGCCACCAGCGCGGCTCCGCTGGAAGCGAACAGCAGGAGGACCGCGACCAGACGAACCAACGTCGGGTCCACGTCCAGGTACTCGGCGATGCCCCCGCAAACGCCCGCGATCATCCGATCGTCCTCGCTGCGGTAGAGCCTCTTCGTCGACCCGTCGCTCAAGACCCCACCTCCGCGTCCACCTCGGCCGACGTTTCGCTCCCGTTCCACCTGATGCGCAGCCGCGCGATCGAACGACGCCTGAGCGCCTGTACCTCCACGATGTACCCGCCCCACTCGAGCACCTCGCCCTGCGAAGGAATGTGCCCGAGTTCGGCGAGCACCCATCCCGCCATGGTCTCGTATTCGTCGGCCTCCGGGATGGACAGGCCGAGGACGTCGCGAGCCTCGTCGACCGACAACCTGCCGTCCACTACCCAGTCGCGACCGCCGAGTTCGCGGATGCGCATCCGCTCGCGGTCGAACTCGTCGGCGACATCCCCGATGACTTCCTCCACGATGTCCTCGATCGTCACGAGCCCTTCGGTCCCCCCGTGCTCGTCCACCACGACCGCCATGTGGTTTCGACTCGCCTGCATGTCCGAGAGCAGCGGCAGGATGGGCTTCGTCTCGGGCACGAAGATGGGTGAGCGAACGAAGCGCTCGACCGGTTCGTCGAGGCGAGCCGTGGCGGCGGGAGTCACCAGGTCCTTGAGCAGGGCCACGCCGATGATGGTGTCCGGATCCCCCCTGTACACCGGTACCCGCGAGAATCCCGACCGCTGGAACGTCCGCAGCGCCTCGCCGAGGGGGGTATCGGCCGCGAGCATGACCATGTCCACCCGGGGCACCATGATCTCCTTCGCCACGGTGTCGCCGAGTTCGAGTATCTCGTGGATCATCCGCTTCTCTTCGTCGAGCAGCGTGCCTTGCTCGGTGACCAGGAGCTTGATCTCCTCTTCGGTCACCCCTGGTCGGCCACCCTTGCCCTTGATCCCGACGAGTCTGGCGGCCACGTTGGTTGACCGCGCCAACACCCAGGTCACCGGCGTGACCACCAACGCCAACAGCGCGATGGATCCGGCCACGCGCACCGCTACGCTCTCTGCTCGCTGAAGGCCCAGTCGCTTCGGCACCAGCTCCCCGAGCACCAGTGAGAAGTAGATGATCACCAGCGTGACGGCAACGACGGAAAGACCGGCGGCGAATCGGTCGAGCCAAGATACGCCGAGGCCACGCATCCATTCCTCGACGGGCTCGGCCAGCGTGACCGCGGCGGTAGCCGACGCCATGAATCCTACGAGCGTGATGCCGACCTGAACCGAGGCCAGCAGCCTCGTGGGGTCCTCCAGGAGCCGCAAGGCGGTGCGTGCGCCGCTGGAGCCCCGGCCGGCGGCGGCGACCAACGCGGAGCGTCGGGCGCTGATAAGCGCTATCTCCGCTGCGGCGAGGTAGCCGTTGAGCAGCACGAGCACGAAGATCAGCACGATCTCGCCGAAATACCTACTCACTCGGCGGGCACCCCTCACCAGTAGTCGCGTCTGCCGCATACATTACCAACACTCTGACGGCCAAGACGCAAGAACGGTTCTCACGCGTACGCATGAAGCAGAAACCCTATTCGGCACTCATGAGCATGGTCGCACTTTCCGATTCAACCGTTGCACGGGTATCGTGTGACGGTGAATCCCGCCCAGCGCACCCGCGCGTGCTGGTGACGGGTCGTCGGGAGGAAACGCTCTGGACGGAGACGCGACACGCAGGCTGGATTCGGTTGTGAGGGGGCTGGCGACCGCCGCCAAGACCCTCAGGCTGTATCCGCCCACGAGCCCGATACCCCGCCAGGCAGCTGAGTCCGCCATCCAGGCCCTCCAAGCACACCTGGAAACGGAGCCTGTCTTGGCGCTCACGGTCGCACGGGACGGATTCGCCAGCCAGGGCGTCCAACTTGGTGCCGGTATCGTCGGCTCAGCGGATCTGGCCGAGACCCTGCGCGCTCACGGGATCGCTGAGGTCGACATCACCCCAGGCTGTACCACGGACGAACTCCTCACCTTCTTGTCCCTGCTGACCAAGGAGCCCGCCGAGACCCAGGCCGAGGGCGGACTGGCAGCAATGCTGGTCGCCGCCGGGGTTGAGAGCGTTCGCGCCGCCGACGTCGCACTCACGGTGGTAGACGCCCGCGTGGAAATGCCCGAGGAGGACATAGACGAGTTCTTGCGCCAGCTGGCCGCCGACCCCGACAAGCTGGCGCTTTGGTGGGCATCCGCGTCGAAGGGCGACGCATCCACCTTCGCCGAGGGCCTTCTCGAACTCAACACCGCAGCCGGACCCATCGGTGCGCCACAGCTGCTGCAAGCGCTGGCCGAGGCATTCAAGTCCCAAGACCCGTCGGGCAAAGACGCATTCCTGGGCGTGGCGATGGAGCACGGAGAGGCACAAGACCTTGCTGGCCGAGTGATCAACCTTCTTGGAACCGGAGACATGGCGGACGCTCTGGCCGCGGGGCAGTACGGCACGAACATGCTCTCGTTGTCCTGTGCGCTGACGAGCCTACCCCTCGGCTCGCGCATGGCGTCCATCCTCACAGGCGTAGAAGGCCTGCTGCCCGCGACGGGCCATACGGACAAAGAGCGCGAGTTCCTCAAGCACATGGTCGACGTGCGGTCCAAGCCCGACGAGGAGACCGCCCTCGTGGACGCGAACACGAGCTACCGAGCCGTGGCAGACGCCGTAGTCCTCACCGAGGAGGACCTCGAGGTGGCCAGGAGTGC